>NZ_OZ026474.1:600000-900000 GCF_964020005.1 Spiroplasma endosymbiont of Atherix ibis | reverse complement strand
TTGGAAAGTGGTTATAAAGATACTTCATCTAAATTTATTGAAGTTTTTGGAGAAATTGAAGAATTAAAAACAAATGAAACTGTAATGATTAAAGCTAAACCAAAAAGAACAAATGCTTTATTAAAAGGTTTAGATTATGCTAGTTTACTTAATGCTTTAGAAAAAGAAGATATTATTATTAGTGCCAATAATGTAATGGTTAAAAAAGCAATTGAAGATGTTTTTGGATCTTACAATATTAGTCAATTTGAAATTAAAGAAATTATTAAAAAAATTTATGAAAAAGATTCTTGCTCTTTTAATAATTCAAAATTTTATAAAGAAGTTGCAAAACTTATCTTTAAAAAAGATGAGTTTTCTGAAACAATTCCAGAATTTAATGTTGAGTTAAATATTCAAAATCAAAAAAATCAAAAATTAAGTGAAATGGAAACAATTGAACCAGAAGAATACTTATTAGCTTTATTAATTTCTAAGGATAAAAAAATAAAACAATTAGATAAAAAATTCGAAGAAATAATTGAATTTTTGCAAAATAAATATAAATTAAGAAATGGAGTTATAAATTGTTTATTTGATTTTGTTTTCTTAAAAAATAAAGGTCAGATAGTTACAAACTATATTTATAAAATTGCTTCTACAATGTCTGAAAATGGCTTTAAAACAGCTCCTGAGGCATTTGAATATTTAAAAATAGCTCATAAGAAATCAAAAGTCAATATTAAATCAAATATTGATTTAAAAACAGATTTGAACTCAAAGTGAGATGAGGCTTTAAATAAAAAAACTTATAAAATTGAAGTTAAAGAAGATTTGACATTTGATAAATTAGAATGAGGAGAATATTAGATGTTAAAATTTACTTTAGATGATATAAAAAAACACAAGGATTTAAAAGATCTTATTAACAAATATAATATAAGTGATCAAATTCTGCAAAATAATATTTTATTAATAAATAGATTTTTAAATGATTATGTATATTGTGAAAAAGAAGAGGAAATAAAATACTGCAAACAATCAATTCCTGGTGTTCAACAAAAATTGGTATATAAAAATAACTTATTTTATATATCAAGTAAAAACTGTAAGCATTGAATTTTTCAAAATAAAGATTATAAAATATTAAAAAATATAATATATGCAGATTACAATTTAAAAGAAAATACTCAAACAATGGGCGAATATATAGAATCTTTAGATTTAAATAAATTAAATAATGAATCTAAGACTCTTTTTACAAAGATAAGAGAAAATATTGTAAATAGTTCATCTAAGGGTCTTTATTTATATGGTGCTCCAGGTATTGGCAAAACTTTTTTAATGAAAAGATTAGCTAATACTTATGCAAGAAAAGATAGAAAAGTTATTTTTGTAACTGTAAATAAACTTATAAAAATAGTTAAAGATACTTTTAATCAATTAGAAAAAACAGAATTGTCAAAATTTTATGATGATTGTTTAAAAGTTGATATTTTAATACTTGATGATATAGGCGCAGAAATTGTAAGTGATTGAAGTAGAGATGAATTATTATTTGGTATTTTAAATCATAGGTTAGAAAATAAAAGTATTACTTATTTTACTTCAAATTTCTCTATAGCAGATCTTCAAAAATATTATTTAAATAAAAAGGTAACTAATGTTGAACAAAAAAAATTTGAGTTACAAAAAACTCTTAGATTTACAGAAAGAATTAAAGGATTGGCTAATGAGTTTGAAATAACAGGGGAAAATAAACGATATTAGTGGAATTATTTCCAATATTAAAAAAATTATATGGAAAAAATAGAAATAAAATATTAGTGTTTTATTTACTGAATAAAGCAATAAGGTATAAAATAAAAACGTGGAAGGAACGACTAAATATGAAAAAAATAGCAATTAACGGTTTTGGAAGAATTGGACGTCTAGCTTTTAGACAATTATTCTTATCAAAAGATTTTGAAATTGTAGCAATCAATGATTTAACAAATTCAAAAACATTAGCATACTTATTGGAGTTTGACTCAGCTCATGGAAGATTTATGAGTGGGAAAATCGAAGCAAAAGAAGGAGCTATTATAGTTGATGGTAAAGAAATTAAAATTTTAGCAGAAAGAGATGCTAAAAATTTACCATGAAAAGAAATGGGGATTGACTTAGTAGTAGAATGTACAGGATTCTATGTTTCTAAAGAAAAATCTCAAGCTCATATAGATGCAGGAGCTAAAAAAGTAATTATTTCAGCACCAGCAACAGGAGACTTAAAAGTAGTAGTTTATGGTGTAAACCATAAAATATTAACAAATGATGATCAAATTGTTTCTGCAGCTTCATGTACAACAAATTGTTTAGCACCAGTAGCAAAAATTTTAGATGAAAATTTTGGAATTGTTAAAGGATTAATGAATACAATTCACGCAGTTACAAATGATCAAAACTTATTAGACTTACCACACTCAGACTTACGTCGTGGTCGTGCAGCTGCATGAAATATAGTTCCATCAAAAACTGGAGCAGCAGCAGCAGTTGGTAAAGTATTACCAAAATTAAATGGAAAATTAGATGGATTAGCTTTACGTGTTCCAACAATTACAGGATCAATAGTTGATTTAACAGTTGAATTATCAAAAAAAACATCAGTTGAAGAAATTAACAATGCAGTTAAAACAGCAATCTCAAGTGATGCTGAGTTAAATGCAGCATTAGAATATTGTACAAAAGAAATCGTTTCACAAGATGTAATTGGTTCAACATATGGTTCAATCTTTGATGCAACATTAACAAGAGTTATGGAAGTTGATGGGAAACAATTAGTTAAAGTATTTGCTTGATATGATAATGAAAATTCATTTACTTCACAATTTATCCGTACAATTAAATACATGTTAAGTTTATAATTTTCTAAATAAAATATTTAACATATTTTTACAACGATAGTAATATTGAGGTGAAAATATGTTTTTTTATTTTAAAGAGGATTTTATTAATTATGTGGTAAATGTTATAGCTAAAGTTAAAAAAGAAAATTGTATTAAAAAAGTAACTCAGATTCAAATTCAAAAAATAATTTATATTGTTTATTCTTATTTTTTATTATTTAAAGAAAAGATAGCTAATATAGATTTTGAAACTTGAAGATGAGGTCCTGTTATTTATGAGCTTTGAAAAAAACACACATGCTATTCAAAATCAGATATAACTATAATTTATTTAGAAAAAATTGATTTAAAAATAGATAAAGATTTTCATCACGAAAATAAAATAATTTATGAGATAGTTAAATTTTTATTAGATTTAAAATCCTGAGATATTGTAATAATTTGTCATGAACAAACTCCATGAAAAAAATTATATAAACATAGTAAAAATAATTTAATAAAAGATCAAGATATTATTCGTTTTCATAATGAAAATAATAATAATTTTTTTCATTATATAGATTTTATAGTAAAAAATGTTTTAAAATAAATAAGTATAGGAGAGCAAAAAAATGAAAAAAACATTCAATAATATTCAAGTATCTGGAAAGACTGTTCTTGTTAGAGTTGATTTTAACGTACCTTTAAAAGATGGAGTTATTACTGATGATAATCGTGTTAGAGCAGCACTTCCAACTATTAATTACTTAACAGAAAAGGGAGCAAAAGTTGTTTTACTTTCACATTTAAGTAGAATTAAAGAAGAAGCTGATAAAGCTAAAAAAAGTTTAGCACCAGTTGCTAAAAAATTAGAAGAGTTGTTAGGAAAAACAATTAAATTTGTTCCTCAAACTAGAGGAGTAGAACTAGAATCAGCAATTAAAAGTTTAAATGCTGGAGAAATTCTTTTAATTGAAAATACTCGTTTTGAAGATATTCAAAATGGAGAAGTTGTTAAATATGAATCAAAAAATGATTCACAATTAGGAAAATATTGAGCTAGTTTAGGTAATATATTTGTAAATGATGCATTTGGAACTGCTCATAGAGCTCATGCTTCAAATGTGGGAATTGCTTCAAATATAGCAGAAAGTTGTTTAGGATTTTTAGTTGAAAAAGAATTAGAAATGTTATCAAAAGGAATAGATAAACCAGAACATCCATTTGTGGCAATTATTGGTGGAGCAAAAGTTTCTGATAAAATTGGAGTTATTGATAATTTATTAGAAAAAGCTGACAAAATTATAATTGGTGGGGGAATGGCATATACTTTCTTTAAGGCACAAAATCATAGTATTGGTAAATCATTATGTGAAGAAGATAAAGTTTCTTTAGCTAAAGAATATTTAGATAAAGCTAATGGAAAAATTATTTTACCAATTGATTCAGCATGTAATACAGATTTTAAAGATAGTAATCCAACAATTACAGGAATTGATTTACCAGATGACTTAATGGGATTAGATATCGGTCCTAAATCAATTGAATTATTTAAATCAATTTTAAAAGATGCAAAAACAGTAGCTTGAAATGGACCAATGGGAGTATTTGAATTTGAACATTATAATAAAGGTACATTAGCTGTTTGTGAAGCTATTGCAAACTTAAAAAATTCATTTACTTTAATTGGTGGGGGAGATTCAGCTGCAGCTGCAATTCAATTAGGATTTAAAGATAAATTTACTCATATTTCAACAGGTGGGGGAGCTTCATTAGAATATATGGAAGGTAAAAAACTACCAGGTGTTGAAGCAATTCAAAATAAATAATTAATCGAAACACAATTAATATTGTGTTTTAATTTATAATTATAAAGGTGATTTACTTGAAAATAAAAGTAAGAAAAATAGAAAATAGTGAATGAATAAAAAATATTTTTTTAGATGATGAAAATATTTATTTTACAGATAGTATTCCAAATGGAAATATAAATACATTATGTTGAATCTCTAAAAAAATATTTTTAGATAATATTAAAATTAAACAAGATTTAGAAAGAACATTTCTAGCCCATCCAAATCCATTTTTTTCATCTATAAATATGATTTCTAATACAGATATAAAAGTTCTTCAATTATATGAACATTATATTCAAAATTTTGTAGTTATTAATAATATTAAATATATTAGTTTTATTATTAATGAAAAGGTTTTTACAGCAAGTTTAAGTAATATCGAAAAACTAGAAGAATTTCAAATAATAAAAAAAATAAATGAGGGACTAATTATAAAAAAAAAAAAAAAATTAACAGATAAAAATATTAAAATTATAAAAGAAATAACTATAAATTTAGTAGATATTATTCAATTTCAAAATAACTTTGTTATTCAAAAATCTGATAAGGAAATTATTTTAACTGATTTTAACTTTAATTTAATTAGAGTTTTAGATACGGAACAAGATTTTAAAAAAATATTTTATTTAAATAAAAATAATGTATTAATAAGTTTTAAAAAAAGAGAAGAGAGTATATTAATAAATCTTTTAAATAATAAAAAGAAGATTTTTGACAAGTCATTTATAAATAGAGCAGTTTTATTATATAGTAATTTTCTTTTAACTAAAAAAAATGATAAAAATAGTATAAAAGATCTTTTACATATTTTCTATTAAATATTAAAAAAAATAACTCATATGAGTTATTTTTTTTAATATAGCTTTTTAAGTTGCCATGTCATATTCTTTTTGTTTTTCTGCAAGTTTTGAGTAATCATTGTAATGAATTTCATCACCTTTTGATCAAATTCCTTTTATTATTTTATTTATTGTATAAATAATAAATAATTGAACTGATATTCTATATGCAGCATAAATTGAGTTAAATATTGTTCCCAAAAAACCTCTTTTTCTGTCAAACATATCTGCAAAAATTGAGATAATTGAAATAATACTTTGAATTAATTGCAATATTAGAGTTATTGTTGCAATAATAAGATTAATTACTGCAATAAAATTCATAAATTTATATGCACTTTCTTTTTTATTTCAAGTACCAAGTGCTCCTGGTGTTGCAAAAATTAAACAATTTAAAACTCCTCAAAATAATATAACACCTAACACAGCAACTAAAATTATATCTACAAGTCCACTAGCAAATATACTTTGTCCTTTATATCATAATAGTGAAAATCCAAAATATACCACTAAGGCACTAAAACCTGATACTAATGAGTTACCTCCATAACCTTTAGAAATTGTAAATTTAGGACTAATTGTTGATTCTACTGGAATATTTTGCATTTGTGCTAAAACAAATGGTGTGAATAATCCTCCAACTGATATTGAGAATAAAGCAATTATGTATCTATTATTCAATAAAGTTATATCGTCAGCTTTTCTTAAGAAATTTATTATATAACAACAAAAGAATGTATTAGTTATAAAGAAAAATGTTGATATTGAGAATATTAATGTAACATAAGGAGTAATTGATTTCATGTCTCCAGTTGCATTTGGATCCATTAATCCAATTTTAATCATTGAATATATAAATGCAACGAATCCTATTATTCCTATAATTAATCCAAAAATATTAGCTAAAAAAAGCATTTTTCTTATAGAAGAAGTTTGTCTATTTCCTTTCATTTTCTCACCTCCTTAAAAGAATTGTACCATTAATAATTAGTAAAAAAAATTAGTTTTTTTACTAATCTTTTTTTATTAAATTGTTTCAATTTTTAAACCTTGAGTATTTTTAACAAGTATTTTAAATTCTCCTTGTGATTCACTTTTACTTGTTATATCAATATAAAAGTATTCATCTTTTATAGGATCATTATTATTCTCATATTCATCTCCAAGTTTAAAAATTTTACCATCAGTAGATTCAGCTTTATATAGTTTTTTTGGTTTTTCCATTTTTGTTATTTTTGTATTTTTAACTTTATTGATATGATCAACTATTTCTTTTATTTTATCTTTATTAATCATAAGTCAATCTATTATTTGTTCTTTATTTTGAAAAGCCATATTTTGTGATAATTCAAATCCTCAATTTTCTTTATCTTCTCCATTAATTCAAACTTCCATTGTTATTTCTAAATTAAAAGTATTTTTAAATTCTCTTTGGATATCTTTTAAATTTTTTAATGGTTTATAAGAGCTTGGACCATAAAGTCTAACATTTTCATTTCCTATTGTTGCTAGAGCATTTATAAAATAAGAAACTCCTGAATTTTGATCATTGTATCTTTCTATTTCTAGTCTATGATTTTGAATATTCATATTATCTATATTTTTTTGAGCATTAATAAATTTTTTACTAAATAACTTTATATCATTATTTTGTGAATATGCTTCAACAAAATTTGTACTTATATTTCCTATTGAATATTTATTTGATTTTTCTATATCAATTGAGTTAAACAATTCTGTAACACAAGATTTAAGTGCATTTGTTAAATCTGGAGGATTTATAATAGCTTTTTCAATTCCATTTATATTTGTAAATTTAATATTTTTTATATCTAAACTTGAAAAATTATAAGAATAACTTTTTGTTACAATTTCAATTTTAGTATTAATATAAAAATTATAATTAATTACTGGTATTATTGTCCCAACAGATAAAAATGTACCTCCTAAAACATTAAGTATTTTTTTCATTTAAATCCTCCTCAATTAGTTTTATTATAATATAAAAAAATAATCATATATTGACTATTTTAAAATTGCTTTATTTTTTAGTTTTTCTTCTTTTAATTGATCTTTATAATTTCTATATTCTTCATTTTCTTTAGAATCTTCTAAAGCAATTGCTTGCATTTCTTCTACAGTTAAAATTCTAAATAATTTTTCATATTCAGCAATTTCTTTTGCTCTTTCAGAATTTGAATCCATTTTAGCCATTTTAGGTTTGTAATATAAGAAGTATTGTAATACTGCTCATACAATTACACCTGAAACGTATATTAATTGGAATATACTACTTACAAGAGCTTGTATATTTTGTGAATAGTTAATTTTGCCACCATTTGGATTAGCAAATGGTTTTAATAATGAAGTTCATAAGTAACTTCCTAATATAAACAATAAGAATATGACAGTTATACTTCAAGCAATATATTCTCAAATTTGTACTTTAACATTTTTTCTTATGCCTTGAACAATAACAGTTGGAATAATTGTTCCATAAATTGCAAATAATAATATTGATGCACAACTAGCAATTGTTGAATAATTTAATGGTGAAGGAGACTTTGTAAGTCCTTCAATAATATCTGGAATAAATAAGAACATTGCTGCACATATGGCAAATAATATAATTGTTGAAAAAACTCCAGCTACTGGAATGTTTTCTTTATTTTCTTTTTTAAATATTGGTGAAATATATCCTTGACTTGATAAAGGTTCTAAAGTAGATCCACCAAACATTGTAACTTGTAATGAAGAGTTAAATCTTATTAGCATTGTACAAATAATAATTAAAGTTGGTCCAAATACTTTTAAGAAGTTATTTTCTCCAAAGAATTGTGTATTTGGATTTGAACTAAATTTTTTTCCTCCAACAGCAAACATTGTTATTACTGAAAATATAATGTAAAAGCTTGTTGTTAAAATCATAATAATTACAATTGCAATAGGCATATTTTTGCCTCTATTTTTTATATTTTTACCTGTTGTTATAAAAGTTTCAATTCCTCCAAAAGCAAAGAAACAAGTTGTAAATGCTTTTGTAAACTCTCCAAGTTTTAAATCTGTTTCTGTATATTTTTGAAATGGATTTGCTTGTAAATTAGTAAATCCAGCAACTAAACCAAATACCATTAATAAAACTGTAATTCCTCATGTCATATAACCTATAATTAATCCAACATATTTATATTTTTTAATACCAAAAAATATAATTGTTGCTGCAAACATGTATAGAGCAAATGCTATTAAATCTAAATATAAATTACCTCATGGACCAAACTTACCATATTTTCCGGTATTATTTTGTCCTACCAATCAGAATCTTGCATCTTCTTGTGGTCCAAAATTTGCTCTAACCATTGTAACTATTAAAGCCATTCCAATAACTGGAATAACTGAATAGTTAAAAAATCCCATTAATAGTCCTCAGAACTTATTAAATGCAGTTCTAACATATTGACTTCCTCCACCGTTTGCTTGTGGATGGTATCTTACTAATTTAGCAAAAGCTCAAGCACACATAAATGCTATGAATCCTTCTAAAACGAATAATCATACAATATGAAGTCCTATACCTGACCCATCTTCTGCAAGAACTATTTCTCCAAAACTTGCTGTAAATGTAATTCCAGCAATAAAAGTAAATCCAATTCATATAATTGAAAATGGACCTAATTGTTCTTTTTTTGTTTTCATTATTTTACCTCTACTTTTTTATTTAATATAACTGGAATAATTAACGGATTTCTTCTTTTATATCTAAAAATGAAAGGCGATAATGATTCCTTAATTGAATTTTTTATAGCTCCAAAAGTTGGTTTTTGTGACTTAAGAACTTCTTGTACTGCATTTGTAACAATATTAATTGATTCTGCAATTACATTTCCACTATCTCTTACATAAAAACTTCCTCTAGAAACAATTCTAGGTGGAGCAGATAGTTTATTTGCTTGAGAATCTATTGAGATAATTACAGCCATTAAACCATCTTTACTTAATATGTTTCTTTCTCTAATAACATTACTTGCTTTTCCTGTCATATCTTTTCCATCAATAAAGACAGCTTCTGCTGGAATTCTTTTTCCGATTTGACTAACTCCATTGTGTAATTCAATTTGATCTCCATTTGCAACTACAAATACATTATGAGGTTTAACATTAACTTTTGTTGCAGTTTCACCGTGAATTTTTAACATTCTATATTCACCATGCATTGGCATAAAACATCTTGGTTTTAATAAAGTAAATAATAATTTTTGTTCTTCTTGACTCGCATGACCAGAAGTGTGAATTTTATTTTCAGTGCTATTTTCAATTACATTAGCACCAATTTTTGTTAATTTGTTAATTACATTTTCAACATCAGATCTATTACCTGGAATAGGTGATGAAGACATAATTACAGTATCTCCTGGAATTATTTTAATTGTTTGATGTTCCATTCTAGATATTCTAGAAAGAGCTGCCATAGGTTCTCCTTGACTTCCAGTACATAAAATCATTATTTGATTTTTTGGAAAATTATCAATTTCATTTGATTTAATAAACATTTTATCATTGATATTTAAGTGACCCATTTGTCTAATTATTTTTATAATTCTTTCAATACTTCTACCAATAACAATAATTCTTCTTCCATATTTATTTGCCAATTCAATTATATGTTGAAGTCTATGTACATTTGATGCAAAAGAAGCAATAATAATTCTTCCTTTTGATTTTAGAAAATGTGTATCAATATTTTGAATAACTTTTCTTTCACCAATTGTATAACCTTCAACTTCAGCATTTGTTGAATCAGCCATTAATAATTCAATTCCATCATTTCCTCATGAAGCTAATCTTTGAACGTTTGCATCATGACCTAATGGTGTTCAGTCAAATTTGTAATCTCCTGTTGAAAAAATTGCACCATTAGGTGTTTGAATATGGATTCCAAATGCATCGGGTATTGAATGATTAACTGCAGCAAATTGAATTGTAAAATTTTTTGTTGCATATACGTCATTTTCTATGTATTCTTTAACAACTGTTTTATTTTGTAATTTATATTCTTTTAGTCTATCTCTAATTAAAGCTGCAGCTAAAGCTGGTGCATAAATTACTGGTACTTCTACTTGTTGAAGTAGATAAGGAATTCCACCAATATGATCTTCATGACCATGTGTAATGAATAAACCCTTTAATTTTTTATTATTTTCTACTAAATAACTGAAATCAGGTATTACAGCACTTACACCTAATTGTGTAGCATCTGGAAATTTAACTCCAGCATCTATCATTATAATTTCATCATTATATTCTATACAATAAGTATTTTTACCAACTTCTTCTAATCCACCTAGAGCATAAACTTTAGTAGGAAAGGGTGCTTGTGGTAATTTTTTCTTTGGTGGATTTATATTATCTTTTAATTTTTTTATTTCTATTTTTTTCTCTAAATCTGCAACTACGCTTTTTATCTGTTCTAGAGACTGTTGTTTTTTGTCTTCCATTTTATCAACTCCTTATATTCAATTTTGTAAAAATTTGTAAAAAGATATTTCAAAAGCATTAAATTGTATTATCATTTCCAAATAATTTTAAAAAATCATATTTAAATATATTCTAACTTAAAAGATAAATAAAAAATAAAAAAATATTTAAAAAATCACAAATAAGTATTTTTTAAATAATTATTCAATTTTCATCTTGAAAGTTTGGATCTTCTTTATTAATTCTATCGTAATAAAGTTGCCCTTTATTATGTTCTAATTCATGCTGAAAAACAATTGCATGATATCCTCTTAAAGTTAAATCAACTTCTTCTTTTTTTAATCAATCATAACCTTGTACTTGAATTTTATAATTTCTTGGAACTAAGCCTTTATGATTTTTATCAACACTTAAACATCCTTCTCCATCACTCAAACAACAAATTTGATCACTTTTTGCAGTTATTTTAGCATTTACTAATGCAAATTCTTCAACATCTCATTCAAATCGAGCAAAAAACATATTTACATTGTTTCCTATTTGAGGAGCAGCTAATCCTACAGCTGGTCTTAAATAATCTTCATTTTCTTTTTTGTTCAATTCTAAATCTTGACTGTATCTTACAAAGTCAATTAATTTTTTCATTATCAATTCATTTTCTTTATTTAAAGGAATTTCAACATCTACAGAAAGATTTCTAATAACTTCAGGTTGAGTATCTTTTCAAAGTCATTTGTTTGTTGGAATTTCTTTTTGTAATAAATCTTTTTTTAAGTCTAATTTCATAAAATCATTACCTCAATATTGATTATATATTAATTATTTTTTGTATAATATAAAAGCAAAGGAAATATTAAAAATGAAAGTTATAAGTGGTCTTTTTAGAGGAAGAAAGTTAGCTACATTAGAAGGAATGAATACAAGACCTACAATTACAAGAATTAAAGAAGATATGTTTAATGTTTTGAACAATTACTTTATTTTTGAAAATAAAGTATGTTTAGATCTTTTTGCAGGTAGTGGAGCTTTATCATTAGAAGCTTTATCAAGAGGTATTTCTTTTGCTTATGTAAATGATCATCATAAGCCAGCATTAGAAATTATTAAGCAAAATTTTAGAGGATTAGAAAATAGTGAATATCAAATATTTAATTTAGATTATAAAAAAATGCTTGATTACTTAATTAATTTAAATAAAAAAATAGATCTTATTTTTCTTGATCCACCATTTGCTAAAGTACAATATTATTATGAGTTTTTCAAATATATATATGATAAGGAAATACTAAGTAATTATGGTATATTAATAATAGAATCTGAATTGCAATTAGATGTTTCAAAAATCTCAATGCTTAATATTTTAAAATATAAAGACTTTAAAAATAAGCATTTATATATTTTAAGACTTGAAAAAGAGGAGTAAAGCGATGAATAAACAAGGAAAAATAATTATTTTATCTGGACCTTCAGGTGTTGGAAAAGGAACAATTAATAAGGAATTAGCACAAGATAAATCACTAAATTTAGTACAATCAATTTCAATGACAACTCGTTCTCCAAGGCCAGGAGAAATTGATGGAGTTAACTATTTTTTCGTGGATAGAGATACTTTTAAAGATGCTATTCAACATGATGAATTAATTGAATATGCAGAATTTATAAATAATTATTATGGTACTCCAAGAAAAACAGTATATGAAAAAATAGCTAAAGGTGAAAATGTTATCTTAGAAATTGAAGTAATAGGTGCAACTCAGGTTCTTAAAAAAGAAAAACCTGAAAATTTAGTATCAATATTCTTAATGCCTCCAAGTTTAAAATCTTTAGAGCAAAGACTAAGAAAACGTGGAACAGAATCAGAAGAAATTATTAAACAGAGATTAGATAAAGCACTTTTAGAAATTCCATTAAAACATAAATATCAATATGTAATTGAAATTGATAGTGTAGAAAATGCAGTTGCAAAAGTTAAAGAAGTATTAACAAAAGAAAATTGTTTAAGTGTAAATTCTTCAGAAAGTATTTATTTTAAATTAAAATTAGAGGTTTTTAAAATTGTAACTGAACAATATGAATATTTTGTTAATAATTGAAAGGAAAATGTTCAAAAAGTAGGTGGTCAAAAAATTGAAGAAAACTTTGATTTTAAAAATTATCTAATTGAATTATTGACCAATAAAACTTATGCACATGTTTTAGCAAATGAAGATTTAGATATTCTTAATAGTTCAGATTTTATTAATACAATTGTTGAGCACTTTATGATTGATGTTAACTTCTTTAGTATTGAACAAGAACAATTCAAAAAATAATGAATGCAAGAAAAGAAGCATTAAATATTTTATTTGAGGTATTTAAAAATAATAAATTTTCAAATAAATTACTTAATAATCTTATAAAAAAAGAAGCTATGTCAAAAAAAGACATAGCCTTTATTTTTAAATTAATTTATGGAACTATTCAATACAAAATTTATTTAGAATATGTTGTTAATAAAGTTATTGATTCTAAAAAAACGGACTATAAAATACAAATTCTTTTATGAATGAATTTGTATCAATTAAAGTTTCTAAAATCAAAATCTTATTATGTAATAAATGAAGCTGTGGAAATTGCAAAAAAAATTAAAGAAAACTCTTCTGGTTTAGTTAATAAGGTATCAAAAAAATTACTTGATAAAAAATTATGAGAAGTTAATATAAAAAATAAGCAAAATGTTTTTCCTTTGGAAAACGGTTTTCCTTTTTGATTATTTAAAAAAATTGAAAAAGATTATTCAAATGAAGAAGCAAAAAAATTTATTTTACATTCAAATAAGGAAAGCAAGATTAGTTTAAGATTAAATACTTTAAAGATTTCTGTTAAAGAATTTGAAGAAAAATACTTAGATAAGTACAATTTTAAAAAATCAGAATTAATTAATTATTTCTATTTATCAGATTTAAATATTATAAATGAAGATATTTTTAAAAAAGGATATGTAACTGTTCAAGATCAAGTAAGTGGATTTGCATCTTTCATTTTAAATCCAAAAGAGAATTCAAAGGTTTTAGATATGTGTTCAGCTCCTGGAGGTAAGTTAACTCATTTAGCACAAATTATGAATAATACAGGAAATATAGATGCTTATGAACTTCAAAAAAATAAAATAAGATTAGTTGAAGAAAATATTTTTAGACTTGGAGTTAAAAATGTAAATTTAAATTGTAAAAATGCACTTGATATAGAAGAACAAAAATATGATTATATTTTATTAGATGCTCCATGTTCTGGATATGGTGTTATAAGACAAAAACCAGAAATAAAATTAAAAAAATACTCAAATGAAGAGAATTTAATTAAATTACAATCAAATCTTTTAGAAAAAGCTTATAAATGTTTAGACAAAAATTCTGAATTAGTTTATTCTACTTGTACAATAAATAAAAATGAAAATTAAAGTCAAATAGAGACTTTTTTAAAAAAACACAATGATATGAAAAAAAGTTATGAGAAAGTCTTTTTTGGAAGTGAATATGATAATGATGGTTTTTATATATGTAAAATGAAAAAAAATTAGTTTTTTCATTTTTTTTATCGATAAATTTATTGGGAGGATTAAAAATGATAAAAATTTTTAAAATTATTTTTTTATTTCTTAATTTCAGTTTTTTCTTATCTGATTTATTAAATCCTGAAGTTATTAATTTAATAGAAAAGGTTGTAGATATAAAAAATAATTTAGTAACTAAATCACCATATTATTTATTAGAAATGCCAAAATTTTCTGATAAAAATGTTGAAATAAAACAGAAAGAGAATAGTAGTATTTATAAATCAACTATTGAAGAGTTTATTTCTTTAAATGAACTCAGGTTAGAAACTATAAGAGATTATTGATTTGACTCTAGTTTAGAATTAAATATTAAAAGTATTTCAGAAAGAAATGCCAGAATTATAAATCAGGAAATGAGTTCTTTGGATCAAAATTTGACAAGAGATAATTTTGATTTTCAAGTAAAACTTGAAAAAAGACAACAAATAAAAATAATTGAAAAGGAATATAGTTATCATGATCAATGAACTGATACTTTTATTTTTACTAAATTAAATTTAGAATTTAAAAAAATTTATAAGGATAATAATGAAGGTGTAAAAATTTCAGGAACAATAAATGAGGAAATTTTAGCAGACCCAAAAATAATTGATATAAGTGCACTTGAATCATTTTTAGGTGCATCTGTTAGAGGAGGTTTACTTTTAACTTCATTTAAAAGCAATTTTATTTCTAGAAAAGATTTTTTTCAAGATAAAAAAGAAAATTATTATAGTCATTATATAAATTCTGATAATATTTATTCTCTTAGTAGGGAAAATTTAGAGAGTTTTTTATTTTATGATGCTAATTTCTATAAATTTTTAAGCTTAAATAATCAAGCAAATTATATTTTAAAGTTAAAAATTCTATTAAATCAAGATTTATTTACAAAAAATAAATTTATTGGAGTAGTCAGTATTTATGATAATAATAAAATGATTATAAAGAATATAAAAGTATTTTTTGAAGCAAAGGAAATTAATAAAAAAAATTATTCTGTAGGTTTAAAATATAAAAGTAAACTTAAAAATATTTATGAAAATCATAAAAAAATAAAGTATTTTTTATCTAATAAATATAAAATTAACTATCAAGATATAGACTTTGATAATAATGATTTAAAAAACTCAGTATCTATAAAAAAATTTAATTCAGAAGAAACTGCAATTTTTAAATATACATATAAAAAAGTTAATGGAGTAATTTTAACTTTTTATATAAAAATTTATCATATAGATGAAAAATTTGATGAAGATATTTTTATGTCAAATTGAAAAGATATAAAATTTGAAACTACAAATAAAAACTATGAAGTTAATGAATTTAAAATTATATATGAAAGTCCTATTACTGGTGAATATATAAAATTTAAAGATATTAAATTAACAGAAGAAAAAATAAAAATTAATAAAAATGAAACTAGAAAAATTTTTATTATAAATGGTGAAAGTTTTAAAAATATAAAAGTCAAAAATAGTGCTAATATAGAAGTCAAAAAACAAGGAAGTAATTTTTTAGAGATAAAAGCTTTAAAAAAAGGAAATGGTTTTATTGAAGTTGATTCAATAGATGCTATAAATAAAAAAATAATAGAAGTAGAAGTTTATGAAATAAAAGACTATTTTTCTTTAGATAAAGATTTTATTACAATTGAAAAAGGTAAAATAGGTTTTATAAATGTATATACTAACTCAATAGAAAATCTTGTTATTATAAATAGAAATAAAAATATTAGTGCAAAATTTGAAAAAAATAAACTTTCAATTAAATCAGTAATAATTGGTATTTTTGAAATTGAAGTAATTTCTAATATAACAAAAATAACTAAAAAAGTAAAAATAGAGATAACTAATACTAATAGTTCTATTTTATTTGATAAAAAAATAGTTATTAATTAAATTAATACATCAAGTTTTATTAAAATTTTAAATTATGAAGAGTTAGAACCAGAACAAATTAAAATTGAGTCAAATTCAATTAATCTTTTATTTATAAAAAATAAATCTAAAATTATTTTATTTTCAAAAGATAAAGGAGATTTTAACTTAAAAATTACTTATAAAGCACAAAAAACTATTATAAAAGTTAAAAGTTTTACAAAATTAGTTGAAAAAGAAATAAAGTCAAGTGATAAAATGATTACTTTTAGTAAAAATAATCATGAACTAAAAAAATATAGCAAAAATATTAAAATTAGTTAATCAGATATAGATTTTAGCTTTTCTTTAATTGATAACTCTAAAATAGGATATTTAGAATTATTTAATGAAGAAGGAGAAAAATTAAAAATAACTCTTTTAAATAATGAAAAAAATGAAAATAATAATAAAAATCAAGAATATCAATCTAAAAATAATAGATCTAAGCTAGTAAAAATTTTGGCTTTATCCTTAATTCCTTTAAGTTTTGGAATATCTATTTTATTGTTCTTTTCTTTAAAAAAAATTTATAAAAAAGAACAAAATAAAAAATAAGTCTTTAAATTAAAAAATATTAGTATGATAAAATATATCTTGGAGTAATAATTTATGGAACAAACAAGCATATTTATATATACAATTGAAGAATTAGAAAATATTCTTTTAGAAAATGGTTTCAAGAAATTTTCTGCAAAGCAAATATATGATTGAATTTATATTAAAATGGAAACAAATTTTGATAATATGACTAATTTAAGTAAGGAATTAAGAGAATTTATTAAAAAAAGATTCACATCAAATTTACTTAAAGATTTAGTCACAGAAGAGTCAAAAGATGGAACAATTAAAATTCTATTTATGCTTGATGATAAAAAAACTATTGAAACAGTTCTAATGCCACAAAAATATGGTCAATCAGTTTGTGTTACAACTGAAGTTGGTTGTAAAATGTCATGTAAATTTTGTGCATCAGGTCTAATAAAAACAGAAAGAAATCTTTCTGTTGATGAAATAGTTAAGCAAATATAAACAATGAATTTATATTTAAAAGAAAAATACAAAAATGATCTAGATAATAAAAGAGCTAGAGTAAGTCATATTGTTGTTATGGGTATTGGTGAACCATTTGATAATTATGATAATGTTCTTAAATTTGTTAAAATAATTAATGATAAAAATGGTTTTGAAATTGGAGCAAGAAATATTACAATTTCAACTTGTGGTATTGTTCCAAAAATTAAAGAGTTTGCAGATTTAAAAACTCAAATAAATTTAGCTATATCTTTGCATGCTTCAAATAATGATGTAAGAAATCAAATAATGCCAATTAATAAAGCATATCCAATAGAAAAATTATTAGACTCTGTTAGATATTATGTAGATCAAACAAATAGAAGAGTAACATTTGAGTACATTTTAATTGATGGAATTAACGATAAACCAGAACATGCAAATGAATTAGCAAAATTAATTATAGGAATTAATGGATATGTAAATCTAATACCATACAATGAAGTTGAAGAAAATCCTTATAGAAAATCAAATAGAATAGATAAATTTTTTAAAATTTTGAAAAAGCAAGGAATTAATGCAATAGTTATAAAAGAATTTGGAGCATATATTGATGCTGCTTGCGGTCAATTAAGAGCAAAAAGGGAAGGTGTCATAAAAAATGAAATTTAAAAATGTAAAGATTACTGATGTAGGAAATTATAGAAAATCAAATCAAGATTATCTTGATTTTTCAATAAAGAAATCAGGAGAAGCATTTGGTATAGTTTGTGATGGTATGGGTGGACATGCTTATGGCGAAATTGCATCTGAAATGGCTGTTAAAAAGTTTATTGAGTATTTTCAAGAACAGGATTTTTCAAACTTAACTCAAAAAGAGGTTAATAGATGATTAAGAAATTCAGTAAGTAATATTTTAACTGAAATGATTGAATACTCTAATGATAATTTTGAAACAAAAGATATGGGAACTACATTAACAGCCATTTTATTTACAAATGTAGGAGCTTTTGTAATAAATGTTGGAGATTCAAGAACCTATAAATTAGTAAATAATGAGTTATTTCAAATAACTCAAGATCAGAATTTATGAAATTCAACTCCAGAAGCTGAAAGAAAAGATATTCAAATGTCAGGAGTTTATGAAAAAGCAAATGATTTTACATTTTGAAAAGTTCTTACAAGTGCTTTAGGACCACAAAAAACTTTAAGAATTGACACATATTATATTGAAAATCAAGAAGGTACCTATATACTTACAACAGATGGTGTTCATGATTATATTGATGAAGAGATTACTGCATCAACTTTAAGCAATAGAAAAGTTAAACTTAAAGATAAAGTTGATTTAATTATTGAAGATGCAAAAGATAATGCATCAACTGATAATTTATCAATTTTAATTATTGAAGTTGAATAATAATTTTAATATAAGAGTATGCTTTTAAAAAAGTTTCTTTACTTTAAAATATTATTTATTTTTAAAAATTTGTAATATTTTATTAACTAAAAAGTTTGTTAAATTAAAAATTATAGTAAAAGCAGAGTAATTTAAATCTGCTTTTTTTGTTATTATATTATTGTTAAAGGAGCAAAATTATGAATAAATATAATCCAGGATCTATGATAAATGACCGTTATGAAGTAATTAGTCAGCTTGGTAAAGGTGGAATGGCATCTGTTTTTAAAGCATATGATATTTTTACAAAAACAATTGTTGCTGTAAAAGTTGTTGCTCCAGAAATAGTTATTAAACCTATTGGACAAGAAAGATTTGAAATTGAAAAAGAAGCTTTTGCAAAATTGGGATCAAATCCTTATGTTGTAAAACTTTTTGATATCATTCAAAATGGAGATGAATGATTTATCATTTTGGAGTTTGTTGAAGGTGGAACTTTAAAGGATAAATTTCAAGAATTTGGTTCAATGACTTTAAAAGAAATTAAGTATTATTTTTCAAGAATTTGTGATGCTCTTTCAGAAGCTCACAAATTAAAAATAATTCACAGAGATATTAAACCAGATAATGTTTTGCTTACTCAATCAGGAGAAATCAAATTAGGAGATTTTGGTATTTCTGTTATGGAAGGTATTTCAACAGAAAATAATAAAGCTATTGGTACTCCAAAATACATGCCTCCTGAAATAATTGCAGCACAAGCTCCATCTCCTCAAAGTGATATTTATTCTTTAGGTATTATGCTATATGAATTTGCAACAGGAACTGCTCCATTTATTGCAAAAGAAGCTCCAAAAATTGCAGTTAAGCATTTGAAAGAAGCTCCAACAAATCCTAAATTAATAAATCCATCTATTCCTCAAAGTCTTGAAAATCTAATTTTAAAAATGATTGAAAAAGAACCACAAAATAGATTTGAATCTATTAATGAGGTTAAAAAAGAATTATTAAAAATAAAATATACAGATAATTCAAAACCATATATTTATCATAAAAAAGAAACTCTTATTTTAAACGAAGGTAAAAAAACAATCAAAGTAGGAACTATATATGATAAGTTACCTATTATAGTAAAAACAAAATTCTTTTTATCGTTCACAATTATCTTTTTGTTGCTTATTATTTTATTTGTTGTGGTATTGGTAATTTAGTATGAATAAAGGAATTATTTTAAAAATATTAAGTGAATATGCATATGTATTATTTGAAGAAAAATTATTTGAATGCAAGGCAACAGGTAAAATAAGACACAGTAATAAAAAACCAACTACTGGAGATTATGTTGAATTTGAAATAATTGATAGTCAAAATTTCAAAGGTTCTTTAACAAATATTTTGGAAAGAAAAAATGAACTGTATAGACCAAGAATTTCAAATATTGATCAAGTTGTCATAATAACTTCCTTAAAAGATCCTTTATTAAATACTTATACATTAAATAAATATTTGTTCTTTATAGAATCATTGAATATAAAGCCTTTATTAGCATTTACAAAAGTTGATTTAACAAATAAAACTGACGATGAACTTATTAAAGCAAAATTATATAAAAATTTAGGTTATGAGACTTTTTTAATAAATAATATGATAGAAACAGATAAAGAATGAATAGCTTTTTTAAAAAGTTTGGAATCTAAAATTTCTGTTTTTACAGGACAAACAGGAGCAGGAAAATCAACTACGTTAAATCATATTATTCCAAATTTATTTGAAAAAACACAAGAAATTTCAAAGGCATTAAATAGAGGAAAACATACTACAACAAAAAATGAATTATTTATTTATAAAGATACTTTAATAGGAGATACTCCAGGTTTTTCATCTTTTGACTATAAAGAAATATCTCCAATAGATATTGCTTTAAGTATGAAATTTTTCAAGAAAGTTAATTGTAAGTTTAATAATTGTTTACATATCAATAATACACCTGGATGTAAAGTTATTGAAGCTGTCGAAAAAAAAAAGTTTCCAGATTTTATATATAATGACTATGTTAAAGTTCAATTAGAAATAGAAGAACAAGCTAGAAGGAGAAAATATTAATGAAAAAATATATAATAGCTCCAAGCATTTTAACAGCTAATTTTTTAGAACTTAAATCAGATCTAGATAAATTAAAAAAAGCTAAAATAGAATGAATACATTATGATGTTATGGATTATAATTTTGTACCAAATTTATCTTTTGGACCAAAAATACTTTCAGATATAGTTAATAATTATAATTTTAAAATGGATCTTCATTTAATGGTTAAAGTAGTTGGTTTTTCAATTGAAGATTATTTAAAACCTTTTGTTCAAAAAAATGTAGAACAGATTACAATGCATTATGAAGCTTTAAATAAAAGGCAATTAATCAGTTTTATTAAATTTTGTAAAAAAAATAAAATAAAAGCATCTTTATCAATTAATCCAGATACTGAAGTAAATAAAATAAAAAAATATTTGCCTAGTTTAGAAAATATTTTAGTAATGAGTGTTAATCCTGGTTTCGGTGGACAAAGTTTTATAAAAAATTCTTTAAATAAAATAAAATTATTAAATGAAATTAAAAATAATAATAATTATCAATATTTAATACAAGTTGATGGTGGGATTAATGAGGAAACTTATAAATTAGTTCAAGAAGCTGGTGTTGATATAATTGTAGCTGGAAGTTATTTAATAGGTTCTAATATAAAAAACCTAGAAGAGAGGATTTCAAAACTTGAAGGATAAAAAAGCTTTATTAGTTATTTCTAAAACTAATATTAATTTAAAAATATTTGAAAAAACTCATTTAATTGTTGGTATTGAAAGAGGATGTTTAGATTTAATAGAAAAACAAGTAACTATTGATATTTCAATGTCTGATTTTGATCAAGTAACCGATAATGAATTAAAATTAATAAAAGAAAACTCTAAAGAGTTTATATCTTTTAATTCAGAAAAAGATTTTTTAGATGGCATTGCAGCAATTAATCATTTAAAAAAGATGGGATATAAAGATATTACAATGGTAGTTAATCCTAGCAAAAGATATGATATGAATTTAACAATAATTGAATATGTTTTTAAACATAATTTAAAAATAATAAATGATAATTCTGTAATATTTAAGCTAAATTTAGGAGAAAATAATTTGAATTTTAATAATTATCAAGATTATATATATGTTTCATTATTTAGTTTAAAAGATAATTTAATAACAATTGAAGGAATGAAATATGAAGTTGAAAAAGTAAATTTAGAAGCTTTTAATTCATTTGCTTATTCAAATCAATTTATATCTTATGTAAATCCTAAAATAGTTTGTAAAGAACAATTGATGATTATAATGACAAAATAAAAAACAGATTACATATTTGTAATCTGTTTTTGTTTCAAACTGGTGCCCTCTATCGGAGTCGAACCGATACGATTTCTCGGCAGATTTTGAGTCTGCTGCGTCTACCAATTCCGCCAAGAGGGCATAACCATTAATAATTATATATAAAAAAAAAGAAACTTCTTTGAGTTTATTTTTTTTATTGTAATTTATTTTGCTAATTGGTTATTTTTTTTCAAAGTTCTAAGTGTTCTGGCTGAAACTTTTAAAGTCATAACTTTACCATTTTCATCCATTACTTGAACTTTCTGTAAATTAAGGTTTCATTTTCTTTTGTTGGCATTCATAGCATGTGATCTTGAATTGCCTGACAAAGGACCTTTACCTGTTAAACCGTCTTTTCTTGCCATATTTTCACCTCGGACTTATAAATAATATAATAATTAAGTTTAAAATACAACAAAATATTTAATTATTATTTGTAAATATTTAAACTTTAATATTTTAAAGGTTTATTTATTTTTACTATTAGTGTAAAATAAATTTGTACTAGTTTGAAACGTGACATCATTATCAATATGTTATCTAGACTTAAAAATGCATTTATTAAATTTTAATGGAGGAATCCTTATGCTTGAAAAAAATATTTTAGATTCAATTTCAAATGCTGTTGTTACAGTACCTGGGGTTGCATCTTTTGCAAATTTCACAGCTAAATTAGAATCAGAATTAAAAACAGTCGACATTTCAAAAGCAGTGGAAATAAAAACTGTAGATACAACAAATAGAGTAAAAGTGCATATTATTTTAATCAATGGAGTTAATATAAGTGACGTTGTTAAGGAAGTTCAAATACGTGTAAAGTATGAATTGGAAAAACTTTCACAATTTGTGCGAAATTATATAGTGGATGTTGCAGTAGATGATCTTATTGTAATTTAGCAATATTTTTATTTAATCAATATATACTTATAATCTGGCAAATAAGTATTTGCAATTTTTTATTATTTTTTATTTTTAAATGATAAAAAAAGTAATATAGTTTAGAGGGTGACAATACTATGAAAAATGTACAAATTTTAAAAGGTATGATAACTAGTGGAGTTAATAATTTATATAATAATTATCCACATATAGATAAATTAAATGTTTTTCCTGTACCAGATGGAGATACTGGAACAAATATGAATTTAACTTGTACCAATGGATTTGCAGAAATTGAAAATGAGGATTTTGATAAAATTGGTTCATTAATGAGTAAATTTTCTAGAGGTTTAATTATGGGAGCTCGTGGAAACTCAGGTGTTATTTTTTCTCAAATTATTAAAGGTTTTTCTAATGGAATGAAAGATAAAGAAAATCTAGATCTAGAAACTTGAAAGAATTCTTTCATTAAAGCTAAAGAGGTAGCTTATGCAGCTGTTATGAAACCAGTTGAGGGAACTATTTTAACTGTTATTCGTGAAACAAGCGAATTTGTAAATAATATTACTGAAGAGTTAACTCCAGTTGATTTTTGAGATAAGTTAGTATTAGCTTCTAATGAATCATTACGAAGAACACCAGATTTACTTCCAGTTCTAAAAGAAGTTGGAGTTGTTGATAGTGGAGGCTATGGTTTAGTTAAGTTTTTTGAAGGGATGAAGTATTTTGTTGAAAAACATAAACCTATTTCAAAATTAAAAAAACTTGAAGAAAATACAGGATCAAATATTGAAATGACCCTAGAAGAAGAATTTGGTTATTGTACTGAAGCAATTGTTATGCTTAATGAAGAGTATATAGAAAAATTAGAAGTTGATACAATAAGAAATACATTTGAGCAATATGGAAATAATTCAATTGTTGCAGTAATTGATGGAGATATTTTGAAAATCCATACTCATGCTTTAATGCCAGGTCAAGTATTGTCATATTTACAACAGTTTGGAGAGTTTAAAACTATTAAAGCTGAAAATATGACTTTACAAGCTGATAAACATGTTGCAAATACATCTGATCGTTCTTTGGTGAGAAGTTCAGCTCAAGAACAACGTAAATTAAAAAATGAAGTTGGAACAATTGCTGTTGTTAGATCAAAAGGAATGCAAGAATATTTTAAAAACGAATTAAATTTTGATTATGTTATTAATGGTGGAGCAAAAATGAATCCATCAACAAAGGATTTTTTAAAAGCTATTGAAACAGTAGATGCTAAAAAAGTATATATTTTTCCAAATGATTCAAATGTTTTATTAGTTGCAAAACAAGCAAAAGACTTAGAAAAAATGTCAAAAGTTATTGTTATTGAAACAAAAACTATTCCTCAAGGTATGACAGCTTATTTAAATTTAGATGCAGATGAAAGCACTAAGAAAAATGAATCAAATATTGTAAAAGCACTAAAGAATGTTGTTTCAATTTCAATTAATAAAGCAGCTAGAGATGCAACAATTGATGGCATAAATATTAAAACTGGTGAATATATGATGACAGCTGATAACAAAATAATAGCATCTGCAAAATCATTGCGTAATATTTTTAGTCAATCAATGTCAAAATTTATTACTTCAAAGACTGAAATTTTAACAATCTTTACAGGTCAAGATACATCATTTAAAGATATAAATGATTTGCGTAAATATTTGGATGAAAATCATGATGTTGAATATGAAGTAATTGATGGACAACAGGAAGTATACTCATTTATTATAGGTATTGAATAATTTTGAATAATTCTTTGAGAATTATTTTTTTTGTCTTTAATGAGATATAATAAAAATAATTTAGGATATAAGGAGTAATTATGAATTCTTTTTTTAAAAAAGCTAAAAAAAGTATAACTTTTTTTTCTGTAATAATAAATTTAATAATTATTTTTCTTTTAGTTTTTTGCTCGCTTACAATGTTAAAATTTAGCATAACAAAAAATCTAGTAATTTCAAACTATAATATAATTTTTGGATTATTTAATATTGGTTTATTTATTATTTTTATGTATGGATATAAATTATTTAATTATTTTAAAACTGTTATTTATCTTAAAAAAATAAAACTTAATCAGGTTAATAATAATTTATTTAATGATTTACTTAAAAAAATAAGAGTAGAACTAAATCCGGTAACTTATTTAGTTTTAGCTATATCAAGTTTCCTAATTTTTATTTGAATTTTAACTCAAGAAAAAAAAGTAAGAAATATTGAATTAAGTGGATTAATTTTTATTAAAAAATTAACTTTATCCTTAATTTTATTTGCTTTTTTTGAATTAATAAGTATTTTTATGATTTTAATCAAAAAAATAAAATATCTATTAAAAGAAGTGATTTTTTAAATAATAAATTAAAAGGACAATGTCATCCAATATTGCTTTTAATTTATTAATAGAAAGGAACAGAAAATGAAAAATATTTTTAAATCTTATATGAAAGCCTTTATAAAGGCTTGAGTAGAAACATTGGGAACTATTTTGTTCTTAATGATATTTACCATGCTGATTTTTGGGATGTTATCAACACCTCTTCAACTTTCTTTAAAATCATCATCAGTAAAAAAACAAACAAATATATGACAAGAGCAGTGACAAGGTAATGGTACTTTAACTGATGAATTCATAGAGGAATATGTTTGAAATGAAAAAACAATAAACTTCAAATATGAGGGAGTTGATTTTGATTTTAAAAAACCTAAAACAAAATGATTAACTGATTCTACAGAAAAATTAATTAAAGATTATGCTCAGAAAGTGATTGATTATCAATTTGGACAACAAAAAAATGAAGATAGAGAAAAGCTAATTAAACAAGAAAAAATAAATGCACTTAAAACAGTTATCTCATTATATTCTAATTCTGGAGATGATTTTGTATCAACTGCTTTTAGAACATTAAAAAGCAAAGATCGTACTTTAAAAGTTAGTGATATTTTTACTAATGAAGCAAAAGATATGATTTCTGGAGGTAAACAATTTAATTTTAAAAATAGAAGTTTTAAATATTATGTAATCTTTACAGTTTTAAATCAGTTAAAAGAGAGTTCAAAAGGAGAATTTGAATTTGGACTTTTTGCAAATACAAATTTTCAAATGCTTAAAGGAACAGATGATCATTTTATTTATAATTTATCTAATGCAACAGCTTTGGGCGGAAATGATAAATATAATGTAAATAATGTTGTTTTGGAAAAAGGCAATCTCCCAGAAAAAAGGAATGAAATTGTAATTAGTAGTGGTTTTGCAAAAAAACAAAATAAAAAAGTTGGAGATAAATTAAGTTTGGGAGTTGATCAAAAGTTTGAAGGATCAAATGCTGTTAACAGAACAGTAAAGGAATTTAATATTGTAGGTATTGGATCAAAATATTCATCTTTAACTACAATAGGATTTAATTCTTTTAAAGATTCAATAAAAAATTATTCTCAAATTTTTATGCATGAAAGTTTTTTTTCAAATTATGATGAATTAAATAAAAAAACAAGTGATGGATATTCATTTGATGAAATTTTTCAACGACCTGATTTTAGAATTAATGCTAGTTCAGGTTTTCAATTAAAATATTGATCAGAAACATATATTATAAAAAATACAAATAATTATAATCTAAATGAACTTTTTACAAATAATTTATCAATTAGTAATTTAAAAAAAATGGACTATTCAATTGTAACTAATGGAACTACAATGTTTAAAGAACCAAAATCTCATTCAAGTATAAAACAATTAACTAATTTATATATAATTACTTTAATATATATAGTAATTGGAGCTATTTTATTTTTATTAGGATTTATGTTTATATTATTTGTTATTAAAAAAGAAATAAATAATACAAGAAAACAACTTGGAGTATTCAAATCTCTTGGTTATAAAACAAAAGAGCTTACATGAGTTTTTTTTGTAAAAACGTTTTTAACAATGATTGTAGGAATAGGAATAGGATATTTATTGTCATTTCCATTTCAAATAGACTCTGCTACAAAGCAATTTAATGCTTTTGTTATATTTGATTTTCAAACAATTTATGCCTCACCAGTATTTTTATTTGTAATAATATTGATTATTCCTTTATTATTTGCTGGATTAAGCTATTTAATAATATTTAGATTTTTAAATGAGGGAGCACTTGCTCTATTAACAAGTGGTCCTAAAAAAGGAAAATCAGATTATATTATTTTCATTTTAAAAATAATATTTTTTCCAACTCTAATTTATTCATTTGTAAATTGATTAATATTAAAATCATTAAAAAATAAAAATAAAGGATTTACTTTCAGAATGCAATATGCTTTTGTTTCTGCTGGAAAAGGTAAGTTTGCTTTAATTATGGGGTTATTTTTATTTAGTTCATTCTTATTTACATTGCAACTAAGAGTAATGCCTGTAATTAAAAATATGATTGAAGGTGGATATAACATTTATACTAAAGAAGTTAATCATACTTATAGCTTTAATAAAGTAATGCAAATTAGTGCTAAATCAAAAAAAATATCTAAAGATATAGCAAAAGAAGATTATGGTATTGATTTTACTAATATAAAAGATGAAAAAGTAGAAGATTATGTAAGAAACTCAAATAAGTCAAATTCTATTTATCAAACTACAAATAACTTTTCAAAATTAATGAATATTTTATCTAATAAAAGAGACGCTTCAAATAATTGAAATCAAGTAGAATCAATCAAATTATCACTAATCGCATTGAATTCTTCTTTAGATATAATTCCAAATGAAAATAATATTAAAGAAACAATTAAACCAAAGGATAAATCAATTTTAACTATTACACCAGAAGAAATGGGTGGAATATTTTTAAATGATATTGGTAAATTTGCTTGTATTTCTCCTTTAGCAATTAATTATAAAGGTAGTTGTTCAGATGTAGAATCATTTAAAAAATATATTATTGAAAATGCACAAGATATTAATAATAAAACTTATGCTAGCAAAGATATAACACCTGTGTTTAGTAATGAATTTTTTACACTTATGTTAACTTTTGCAAAAATGCAAAAAGATGTAAATTCTTTAATAAGCGTAAATAATGTTATTTTTAATGGTAGTAAAGAGGCACTTCAAACAGTTCTTCCATATCATATTGTAAAAAATAGTGAAGTAGATATAGAAAATTCATCAATTAAATTAATTGATATTACAAATGAAATTGGAGGAGACATAAGAAGTGTTGTTAACTTTAAAAGTGTAAAAAACTCTCAATTAGAAGAATTAAAAGAAGAAAATAAAGAGTATGTAAATGCAATAATTTCTTACAGACTTTCAAAAATATTAAATAAAAAAATACGAGATACATTTGACATTATTATAGGAAAAGATGTACCTTTAAAAATAAGAATAGCTGCAATTAATGAAAATGATACATTAATGCAAGATATATACTTAGACTATACAACGACTCTTAAAAAAGTTAATGGTTCAGAAAAATTTGATAAAAAAGATTTAATGTTTAATTCTTTATTTAGCACAAAAGAGGCAAGTCATGGAAAAGTAGACTTAGAAGATATAGCAGGATCTCAAAGAAGTTTTACTTATTCAAGAGATACTTATACAATGGCTTCTTCAAAAAATGAACCATGATTAGCAAGTATATTAGCTCCATCAATTGAAAACTATTTAAAACCTGTATCACCTAAATCAAGAAACTTTTTTATGAATTCATCAGTAATTACTTTACCAATATTAAAATCAGTTATAAATCAAATTTTAGGAAAAATGACAAATGCTATGTTAATGTATATTTTGATTGATGTACTGTTATTAATTATTTTATTAATAGTAATTATGAATATTATTATTACTGATTCAATCAATGTAATTACTATTATGAGATCACTTGGATATACAAATGGTCAAATTAACTGAATGGTTATGGGTAAATATGTCAGTGGAGCTGCAATTAGTTATATAGCTGCATTCTTTGCATCAATAGGTGTATGGAAAATTATTCAGATGTTTGTTTGAGCTAAATTTAAAGTATTAATTGCTTTACCTACATTAATATGACTACCATTTGTTTCAGCTATTATTTTAGGAGCAATTTTATACATTGGGTGAATGGCTGCAATGTTGCAAATTAAAAAAAGACCTCTGACCTTGTTAGTAAATTAATAATTATATATAATAGTTTTATATAGGGGGTATTTTATGCCATTACCAAATCAAAAAAATGATGTAAATAAAGATATTTGTTGTCCAGGAGCTGCTCATAATTGCTATACTTGTAGAGTATGTAGTGCTTCATTTCATGGATGTCGAAGTTGCTTAAAATGTATAAGTTGTCAAGTATGTTTATCTAAAAACTGTCCATGTTGTGATAATGGAAGTGCAAGACAACAAGAAAATGCTAAAAAATATAATAAATAAAACATTGATATGTTTTATTTTTTTTGCTTTAAAATGTAAATATCTATATAATCACTATTGAACAGGAGAATAAATATGGAATATAAAAAAATAGCGTTTGACGTTATGGGTTCAGATAATGGTTTAATTCCAGCAGTTGATGCTGCTATTAAACTTTTAGGTGAGCAAAAAGATTTAAAAATAATCTTTGTTGGTAATGAAATTGAATTAAAAAAAGCTCTTTCATTAAAAAAATATAATCCTGATCAAGTTGAAATTATTAATACAACAGAGGTTATTGAAATGACTGATGGAATTATGGATATTAGAAGAAAAAAGAATTCAAGTATGGTAAAAGCTCTTGAATTAGTAAAAGAAGGTAAAGCTGATGGTATAACTACTGGTGGAGCAACAGCTCCATTTATAGCAGGTTGTCACTTTATTATAAAAAAACTTGAGGGAATTGAAAGACCAGGATTTATGCCAGTTATTCCAACATTAGTTAAAGGAAAAATTACTCTTTTATTAGATGTTGGTGCAAATTTAGAGTGTGACCCAGAGGATTTAGTGAATTTTGCAATTATGGCAACAGCATATTCAAAAGCTGTTAATAGTGTAGAAGATCCTAAAGTTGCTTTATTAAATATTGGGGAAGAAAAATCAAAAGGATTAGAATTAAATAAACAAACATATAAATTATTAGAAGAAAATAAAGATATTAATTTTGTTGGAAACATTGAATCTAGATATTTGGCAAATGGTATTGTAGATATTATTGTAACTGATGGATATACAGGAAATATTGCTTTAAAAGCCGCAGAAGGTATGGGTAAAGCTTTACTTAATGAAATTAAATCAGCAATTACAAAAACTCTATTTAGAAAATTAGCAGCACTAAGATTGAAAAAAGCGTTTAAAGAAGTAAAAGCAAAGTTTGATTACAAAAATCATGCAGGAGCAATATTATTAGGAGCAAATGGTATTGCTTTTAAATCACATGGTTCTAGTGACAAAATAGCTTTTTATGCAACATTGAAAATGACTTATAATGCAATTAAAAATGATGTTGTCAATAAAGTCAAAAAGGCCTTAACTGAATAATGGATATAATAAATTTTCTTTTAAAAGAATTTTCAATTAAAGTTAGAGAAAAAAATTATTATTTTGAGGCTTTAACTCATAATTCTTTTTCGAATGAAAACAGGCGTACTAAAAATTATCAAAGATTAGAATTTTTGGGAGATGCTATCTTACAAATGAAAGTTAGTGAGTATCTTTATAAAATGTTTCCAAAATCCAATGAAGGTTTATTAACTAAATATAGAAGTTCAATTGTTAAACAAAGCACTTTAGCTGAAATTTCAAGAAAAATAGGCTTAGGTAAATTTATTAGGCTTGGTGTGGGAGAGTTAGACTCAAAAGGTTATGAAAAAGATTCAATACTTTCAGATATATTTGAATCTATGACAGCAGCTATATTTTTAGATCAAGAAGATGAAGTTTTAAATAACTGATTAGAAAAAACTGTTTTTAGTAATTATATAATTGATCAATTTTTGGATAAAGCTCATGATTTTAAATCTGAATTACAAGAATTAATACAGTTAGAAATGAGAAGTGAAATTCAGTATGTAATTGTTGGATGTAAAAAGTTTAAAAATAATACAACTTCATTTACTGTTAATGTAATACTTAATGGAATGGTATTTGGAACAGGTATGGGAAGTAATAAAAAGAAAGCAGAACAAGAAGCTGCTAAAAATGCTTTGTCAAAAATTAAAAAAATAAGTAAAGTTGAAAACCCCAATAAATAAAGGGTTTTTTAACTTTATAAAATTATTAAAAAATTGTATAAACTAATTAAAATCTATATAATGATTTTGTTATATAGGATGGCTATATACGATTACACGAGGTAAACATAAATGATATTCTTAAAAAAAATTGAAGCATATGGGTTCAAATCTTTTGCTGAACCAACAAATTTAAATTTCGATTTTTCAATGACAGGGATTGTAGGTCCTAATGGTAGTGGTAAGTCTAATATAAACGATGCTATCATGTGAGCTCTTGGAGAACAATCATATAAGACATTACGTGGAGATTCAATGGATGATATTGTATTTTCAGGAAGTAGTGAAAAAAAACCATTAAATATGGCTGAAGTTACCCTTGTATTCGACAATAGTAATAGAGCATTTAGTTCATTAGATTATAATGAAGTATCAATTACAAGAAAATTTTTTATACCAACAAAAGAGTCAGAATATTTTATAAATGGAAGTAAAGTTCGTTTAAAAGATATTCAAGAAGTTGCTTTAGAAACTGGTTTAACAAAATCAAGTTTAGCTATTATTTCACAAGGTTCAATTAGTAATTTTGTGGAATCAAAACCAGAAGATAGAAGAAGACTTTTTGATGAAGCAGCAGGAATAGCTCGTTATAAAAAAAGAAAAGAAGAAGCTATTAGAAAACTTTCAAGAACTCAAGAAAATTTAGATAGATTAAATGACATAATAAATGAAATTGAAAGAAAGTTACCTTCTTTAAAAAAACAATCTAAAAAAGCAATATCATATAATGAACTTTTTAATGAATTAAAAAATATAGAAGTTTCAGTATTAGTAAATGATATTAAACTTTATAAACAAAAAATTATTGAATTAAATGATCAAAAAACAGAATTAAAAATTGAAATAAGTTCTCTTGAAAAACAAATAAATAAGAAAAGTGAAGAATTTAACAGTATTTCTCAATCAAATTATAATAATGAAAAAGAGTTATCTAAATTAAATAAAGATTTTACTAAAATAGTTGAAAAAATTAGTGAATTAAAAGTTTCTAGAATTTCTTTGGAATCTAAAAAAAGCAAAATTGATATTGATGATAAAGAATTTAAGTCATCAGAATTAAAAAATAAAGCTAAGGAATTAGAAATAAGATTAGAAGCAGAAGAACAAAAATTAGCAAAATTATTAAAAGATAAAGTTGATAAAAGAGAGTTACTTGATGAAACTGGTGGAAAACGTTTTAATTTAAATCAAGAGTTAGATTTAATAAGAAAACAATTAGCAAAAACTGAATCAACTTTAGAAAATTTAATATTGAAAAAAAACTCTTTAGATAATTTATTTGAAGGTGTAAAAACTATTCTTGAAAATAAAAAAACACTTTCAGGTATTATTGGTCCAGTTCAAGATTTAATTAAAGTTGATAAAAATTATGAAACTGCAATTTCTGTTGTAATTCAAAATGGATTACAAAGTATAGTTGTTAAATCAACAAATGATGTAAAAGCTTTAATTGAATTTTTAAAAAATAATAAAGCGGGATATGCTACATTTTTACCTTTAGATAATTTAAAACCCAATTATATAAATAATGAAACTAGATTTATAATTCAAAAAGCAAATGGTTTTATAGGATTTGGAAATGAATTAGTTAAAATAGAAAAAAAATACCAAATAATTTTGGATTATTTACTTTCAAATTATATAGTTTTTGAAAACTATGATAGTGCGATTGAGGTTTCAAAGTTAACTAATAAAAAATATCATATTGTAACTTTAGATGGTCAAAGAGTTTTACCACATGGAGCTATTGTTGGGGGAAGCAGAAAAAATAAAAAAGTCATATTAAATGATTCACAACAAATAGAGGATTTAGAATTAAAAAAACAACAGCTTGATGAAAAAGAAAATTTAATTTTTAAAGAAGTAACTTTATTTAGTAATCAAATAGAAGTTCTTCGTGAAGAGTTAGCTGAAATTCAAACATTTATTGGAGCTTCAAGAAATTCTTCAGAATTTATAGAGAAAGAAGTCAATGAGGTTAGAGAAGAATTTAGAGTAATTACAGGAAAAGAACTTAATGGTGGAGAACAAGAGTTTCAGTCAGTTGATGAGCAAATTATTAAAATTATTTCTGAAATATCTGAACAAGAAAATAAAAAAGATGCAATTCAACAACAAATAAATGTAATTAGATCTTTAAAAGATAAATCAAATGAAAGACAAAATAATTTAAATTCAATAATTGATCAAGATAGAAAAATGCTTTTTTCACTAAAAGATAAGTATGCTAGTTTAAATTCTGATGGTACTTTAATGTTTGAAAAACAATCAAATGCAACATCAAGATTATCTTTAAATTATAATTTAACATTTGAATCAGCTTTAGAATTAAGCATAAACATTAAGGAAACTGAATCAGAAGTTAGAGATAGAATTAATTATTTAAGAAAAGAAATAAATTTATTAGGTAATGTTAATTTAGATTCAATAGAGGAATATAAAGAAGAAAATATAAGATATCAAAATTATATTGAACAAACTCAAGATGTACTTGAATCAATAAAAAATTTAAAAGAAGCAATTAGTGATATGGATCAACAAATGATAGTTCAGTTTAAAAAAATTATTACTGATGTAAATAAAGTAATTCCAGATACTTTTTCAACTTTATTTGGTGGAGGAACAGCTTCAATTATTTATACAAATCCAGATGATATTTTAAATACAGGTATTGATTTAAAAATGTCACCACCAGGTAAAAAAATTGCTAATTTAAACTTATTAAGTGGTGGAGAAAAATCAATGGTTGCACTTTCAGTTTTATTTTCAATTTTAAAAGTTAAACCAATACCTTTAGTTATATTAGATGAAGTTGAAGCACCTCTTGATATTGCTAATGTAGAGCGTTTTGCAAAATATATTAAAACTTTTACAAAAAATACGCAATTTATGATTGTTACACACAGAATGGGTACTATGGAAAATTGTGATACTTTATTTGGAGCAACAATGGAACAAAAAGGTATTACAAAACTTGTTCAAATTAAACTTATTGAGGCAAAAAAATTATCAAATACAAATTAATATTAGCCTTTAGCTGGGAGAAACTTTATGAGTAGGAAAATAAGCATAATATTATTGGCATTATTGTCAGTAGTATTAGGTCTATGAATTTGAAGTGTTGCTGCACCTAAAAATTCAATTATTTTAGGTGGAAGTACAAGTGTTAATCCATTTATGCAAAAATTAACAAAGAAATATTATCAAGAATCAGAAAAAAAAGATTTTATCTATAATTCAACAGGTAGTCAAGCTGGTGTTGGAGGTGTAGAAAAAGAAATGTATAGTGCAGGGTTTATATCTAAAAATATAAGTGATTCTACTTTATCAAAAGGAAATAATTTTTTAAATGTATGTGGTGGAGAAACAAGAGATTCAAATCTTGTAGTTTGTAGTTTTTCAGATATAGATTTAAATGAATTTAAAAAAACTAATAATAATTCAAAAAAAATTTCATACATTGCTTTAGAATTTGCAATTGATGCTATTGGTGTAATTTTTAATTCCCCCAATTATTGAAATGAAGTAATTACTTATGGAAATGAAGAAAATATATCATTAAATGATTTAATGAATTTTGATTTAAAAAGTAATAAAGAACTATTAGCTAAAATTTATTCAGGAAATATGTATTGAGAAGAATTAGCTAAAGAAGTATTAAAAAGTTATGAAAATGAAGAATTTTATTCTCAATTATATAAAAAAATTCCAACAAGTAATAAAACAAAAATAGTTACTTTTACAAGAGAAGATGGTTCAGGAACTAGGACAGCTTTCTCAGATTTAACAGGAATTAAAGATATGCATTCATCAAATGTAGTTAATTCAAATGGTTCAATGATTGAAAATATGAGTAATGTTTCAAGTATAGGATATGTTTCAAATGCTTTTTTAGGACAATTAACAGAAAATGGAGCAATTAAATTAGCAGGTATTAATGGTACAAAATTAGCAATTAATAAAAGTAATAAACCAAAAGAATGAATAAATAATCAATGACAAGATTGACAAAATCCAGAAGCAGAAAAACCAAGTAATACTGAAGAGTTTATTAAAAATCCAACAGCATATACTTTTAAAAGACCATTTATAGCAATCTTTAATATCTATAATAAAAATTTAGAACAATTAATTCAATTATTTAATTGAATGAACAGCAAAGATGAGGCTAAATCAGTTTTTGATGACGAAGGACTTGTAAGACATATGAATTATCAATCTCCATCTTCTAAAAAATTATTAGGAGGTAATTATGCTTAAAACACAAGTAAAAAAGCTTCCTAAAGCAAAAGCATCCAAAATGGATTTATCAACTAAGATATCTATTTTATCTATAACAACTATTGTTTTATTAATATTGACGGTTTTAGTAGGCTTTATTTTATACAAATCAGTTCCAGTTTTTAAAGAATTTTCATTTTTTAAATTCTTATTTTCAGGAAACTGATCTCCTGGAAAAGATGGAGAAGGTAAATATGGTTTAGGTAAAATAATTCTTTCTACTTTAATGATGATGTTTTTTACACTATTATTTGCGATTCCCTTAACAATATTTAGTTCATTATTTATAACAGAATATTTAAAAAATAGAACTAAAAAATTTGTAGTTACTGTAATTCAATTATTAGCAGGAATTCCTTCAGTTGTTTTTGGTTTATTTGCATTAGATCAAATCGGACCAATTTTTGTAGCAATTGGAGCTCCAACAAGTGGTAATATGATGACAGCTAGTTTTACATTAGCATTTATGGCATTGCCAACAATGATTACATTATCAATTAATGCTATTGAAGCTGTTCCAGAAGGTCACAGGTATGCATCATTAGGATTAGGAATGACAAAAGAAAAAACAACTTTTGGAGTAGTTTTAGTTTCTGCTATGCCAAAAATTATTACAGCTATTATTACTGGTGTTGCAAGAATTATTGGTGAAACTATGGCAGTTATTTTGATTGCTGGAAACTCAACAAAAGGTTTAAATAGTGATGATGGTTTTTTAGGATTCATTTTTTCATCAATTAGAACTTTAGCAGGAACAATTGGTTTAGAAATGCTAGAAAATCATGGAACAACTCATGAATCTGCACTATATGCAATTGGTATGGTTTTATTTATAATAGTTATTCTTATTAATTTATTAATTATTGCTATTGGAAATATTAATAAAAAGAAAAGCAAATCAATTAGTAATATTAAACATAAAAAAATTAAAATTAGAAAAAATAATTATAAATATGATAGTCACAATCTAAATATTTTAGTACAAACTTATACTGAAAAAAGATTTGGAAAAAAAGCAGAAAGTGCTGTTTTAAAATTCTTTATGATAACTTCAACAGCCATAATTATTGTATTTACAAGTTGAATATTATTAACTGTTATGTTTAAAGGAATTGGTGGTTTTGATAGTAGGGCATTTATAGAAATTGAAGGACAAAGAAGTGGTATATTTGCATTATTATTTACAACAATATTGTTAGTTTTAGGAACTATAATATTTGCAATACCATTAGCATTAATTGTAGCAATATATTTGGCAGAATATGCTCATAAGGAAAGCAAATTTGCAAAAGTAATTAGGTTTTCAATAAATGTTCTTGCATCAACTCCAAGTATTGTTTTTGGTGTATTTAGTTTAAGTTTATTTGTTGTTGCAATGGGAATACCAATGTCTATATTTGCTTCAAGTTTAACAATGACAATAGTTATCTTGCCCTCGATGATTACAGCATTTGAAGATTCAATAACATCTGTTCCTTCTTTATATAAAGAAGCTGCATATGGAATGGGTATGACAAAAACTGGAGTTTTGTTTAAAATTATTATTCCAAATTCAACAAAAGGACTTGTTACAGGAACTATTTTAGCTGTTGCAAGAATTATAGGTGAATCAGCTCCTGTATATCTAACATTAGGAACAGCAGTTAGAATGCCTTCAGAAGGTTTCTTTTCATCAGGAGCTACTTTAACAACTCAAATTTATATGATGGCTTCAGAAGGAAACGATCCACATACTTTAGGAGTTGCATATCAAATAGCACTTGTTACAATATTCTTAGTACTAGGATTAAATTTTTTAAGTAAATATATTGGAATTAAATTAAATCCAGTTCATAAGAAAATACCATTTAAATTAAAGTTTAAAGCTTTTATATCAATATTTACAATATCTTATATTAAAAAAGTTGCTAAAAAAACTAAAAAAGATACAATATCACTATATAAAAAATGAATTTCTTATTTCAATGTAAATAGGTGAAAAACTTATTATAAAAATTCAAAAGTAAGAAATAATGTAATTAAAACAATTAAAGCAGAGGCCAAAAATAATTCTAAAAAAAATATTAAAAAAATTCAAAAGCAAAAGGAGGAGTAAAAAATGTCTTTAGATAAAAAAGCAATGGCAGATGATGATATAATATATAATAATACTAATGAATTAGAACTTATATCAGAAGAAAAAATATTTCAAAAACATAAAAAACTGCTATTAAAACAAAGATCAAATGTAATTGAAATTGAAAACTTTAATTTTTATTATAATGGTGGTTCAAAACAAGCTTTATTTGATATAAATATGGCTGTTAAAGAAAATACAGTAACAGCATTTATTGGTCCTTCTGGTTGTGGAAAATCAACGCTTTTAAGATCAATTAATAGAATGAATGATTTAGTTGATAATATAGCAATTGATGGTTCAATTAAGGTTCATAATAAAGATGTATATAAAAAAGGAACAGATGTTGTAAAATTAAGAACAGAAGTAGGAATGGTTTTTCAAAAAGCTAATCCTTTTCCAATGTCAATTTATGATAATGTTGCTTTTGGTCCTAGAAATCAAGGAATTACAGATAAAAATGCTTTAAATCAAATTGTTGAAGACTCATTAAAAAAAGCTGCACTTTGAGAAGATGTAAAAGATTATTTAAAGGATTCAGCTCTAGGATTAAGCGGTGGTCAGCAACAAAGATTATGTATAGCAAGAGCAATAGCTATGAGACCAAAAATATTGCTAATGGATGAACCTACAAGTGCTTTAGATCCAATTGCAACTTTGAAAGTTGAAGAACTTATTTTAAAACTAAAAAATGAATATACAATAGTAATAGTTACCCATTCAATGGCACAAGCTACAAGAGTGAGTGATTATACAGCATTCTTTTTACAAGGAGAGTTAATTGAATACGATAGAACTAAGAAAATATTTACAAATCCAAAAAATCAAAAAACAGAAGATTATATTTCAGGAAGATTCGTATAGGAGGAACGAAAATGTCATACAATAAAATTTTAGACAATGATATTAAAACTATTAAACGAGAGTTAATTAAGTTAGTTGAAGTTACTAAATCTCAGTATGCAAACACTTTCGAATCTCTAAAAGCACAAAATTTTGAATTAGCAAAAGAAGTAGTTGAAAATGACTTAAAAATTAACGATATGCAAAATACATTTACAAAAATGGCTTTATGAAAAATTGCAAAACAGCAAATGGTTGCAGGGGATTTAAGATTAGCTGTTGGGGGAGTTTTGATAAGTCGTGAAATTGAAAGAATTGCTGATGTTGCAAAACATATTTGTGCATTTACAATTAAATACAATCCTGAACTAATAGAAATTGAATATATTTCAAAAATGTTTGATCTTGTAAATAAAATGTTAAATATAGTATCAACTTTAATTGAAAATTATGATAACGATCAACATCAGAAAGTTCTAAAAGTAGAAGAACAATTAAGTTTAGAATTCTCAACACTTTCAAATACATTGGCTTTAAGAAATTTTGAAGCTAAAAATCAAGTTGAATCAAAAAAAATTATTACAATAGTGAGACAATTAAAGAACCTAGAAAGAGCAGGAGAATCCTTAATTAGTATAGAAGAAACTTTACAATTTATTAGAACAGGTAAATTTGAAGAACTTCCAGAAACAATTATTAATAATTTAGAAACTAAAAAATAAAAATTCCATAAAATTGGAATTTTTTCTATTTTACTATAAAAAAGATGTTGTTTTTTTAAAAATTATAATATAATTTATTTAATTTTGGAGGAATCAAATAATGAAGGAAATTATATATAATCCAGCAAAAGAATTTAAAATTTATCAATCAGAGCATCAGTTAAACTGTGAAAAAGAGTTTGAAAGACTTTTTAAAATATCAAAAGTTGATAAAAATTTGAACAGTATTACTGTAGAATCAATTGAAAAACAAGAAAAGAAATTAAACAGTACAAAAAAAGTTATAAGTAAATATAAAGGTTTGAGACTATTTCTTATAATTATGTGTTTAATATCTATTTTAACACCAGTTATTGCTTTTTACTTTTTAAAAGACTTAGATAAATTTATATTGTATATCTCAATAACTATTTCAATATGTGTAATATTATTAATATCTTTTTTATTATTAATTTTTTTAAGGATAAATAAATTAATAAAGAATTTATCAACAATAGTAAACAAAATTCAATTAGAAATTAATGAGTTAACTCAAAAAGCTTGAGAACAAATGAAATCTTTAAATAATTTATTTTATAGTAGAATATCAAAAAAACTAATTGAAAGTACATTAGGTTTAGTTAAATTTGACAATTACTTACAAAATACTAAACTTAATTTTTTCAAAAGTATTGGATTAAAAGATTTAGAAAGTGATAAAACTGTAGTTGATCTATCAAGTGGATAACTTGTAAATAACCCATTTATAATAGTAAAAACAAAAGTTCATGAAATTAGAAAAAAAGAATATATAGGATCTCTAACCATATTCTGAACTGAAAATTATACTGATTCACAGGGAAATTCAAAAACACGAACAAGAACTGAAATTCTTTATGCTAGTGTTATTAAACCAATGCCTTTTTATTATAATAAATCATCTATATTTTATTATAATGAACATTGTCCTAATTTAGATTTTGATCGAAAACCACTTAAATCTTTAAAAGATTTAAGTGATAAAGAATTTCAAAAAGAATTATATAAATTGGATAAAAAAGCTGAGAAAGCAATTAATAGAACTTATTAAAGCACCTTATTTTGATTCTAAAAATAATTTTAGATTGAAAAAAGTCTCAAATTTAAGTATTTTATTTAATAACTATATTGATTATTTAGCTTTGGAAAGAAATGTAGAAGAATATAAGCATTTTGATTTTGAAAAAATTAAAAGTGGTTTTATGGCACTTAATATGGGTACTTTTAATAATTTCTTTTTAGGATTTTCACCTTTACTTGCAATTCCTATTTACCAAGAAAAAAGATTAACAAAAATACCAGTAAGTAATGCTCAAGAACAAAATTTATCTAATTGAGAATATGAAGCTATTGCAAATAAATATTATAGGAAAACTTTAGGTCATGAAGATTCTGTTACACCAAGTATTCTAAAAACTAGCTTTATTAAAAAAGATGGTAATAATGAATATATAAATGTTATTGCTGAAGGTTATAGTATAACTCCAAAAGTTGATTATGTTTTAGTTTGAGGGGTAGATGGAAGAATGCATTCTGTTCCTGTTCCTTGAGATGAATATAATAAAGTAATTAAAGAATCAAATATGGTAATTAGTACTTTAAATGATGAAAAAACTTCAATAAATTCAAATAAAATTATTGACACTTTAAATGAATTTACTTCTAGACTTTCAATAGATCACTCTGAAATAGTTAAAACAAATAATATTTTAGCAACAATTTTAAGTGAAGAGGGATTAACAGAAAATCAAAGAATACTGTTAGAAAAAATTAATAATAATAAGTAAAACTTGATAAAATAAGTTTGTAGGAGAAAAAAAATGGCAAATTTATTAGATGAACAAAATGGTCCTTTCAAAGAAGAAGGACAAGATATTAGAGTTATAAATAAACAATTAGAAGTTAAAGTTGGAGCTGGATCAGTAGTATTTGAAATATTTTTATGATTACTATTAATCTTGCCAGGTTTAATATTTACTTTTAAAAAAATAGGGGCAAAAAACTATTTTTTAAAATTAGAACAAAGAATTCAATCTTCAGCAAGTGAAGTAGATAATTACTTAGAACAACGTTATCAAGTGCTTCAAAATGTTGCAGGTCTTTTAGAAAAATCAATTAATTTAGATAAAGATGTTATGAAAGGTGTAGCTGGATTAAGATCAGGAAATAATTTTGATGCTACAAGAAGTAGTGAATTATCTGAACAATTAGATAAAGTATATGGAAAAATAAATGTTGCTTTTGAAAGATATCCAGATTTAAAATCTCAAGAAACAATTATAGCAGCAATGCAAAAAAATGATTATACTCAAAGAGAAATATCAGCTGCAAGAAGTAATTATAATGATTATGTTTCAAGATGAAATCAAGACATTCAAGTTTGACCAACTAAAAAAATTGTTGCTGCAAAACAGGGATATACAACAAGAATTCCTTTTACAGCTTCTGTAGAAGTTAAACAAAAAGCTAGAGAGTCATTCTTTTAAAAGAATGACTTTTTATTTTATTTAAAGTAATTAATTTTGGAACTGTAAATAATTTATCTGATAAAGAAATTGTAACTTTGTTTTTTTCTAATTGCTCAATTGTAAATATATCATCATAGTTTTTAATGTTTTCTTTAAAAAAAGAATGTTTTTTAATTCAATTAAATATTTCTCTTTTAAATATATCTTCGTTTATAGAAAAGTTAATATATTTATCAAATTCTTTATTTCCAAAAGATTCTGAATCTCTTAATAATTTAAAGTTTAATTTTGTATCATTTAAAAAACTAGCTTCTAAATATTTGGGATCCTTACTTTCTAATTCTTCAAAATCTATAAACTCTCAAAATTCATTAATATTATCTAAAAATAGTAATGATGAAGAATATCTGTCAAATATTTTTTTAAATTTAGATTTTAGTAAATCTTCAATTTCTAATTGAATATAATTATTTTTTTTCAATACTAATAGATTATTTTTTAAAAAATTGTTCATTACATAAATAAAATCGTCAATTTTATCGTAATTAAATAATACTAAATTGAACTTAAGTATTATATTTTCTTTTAAGATTTTTAAATCTTTTTTATCTTTAAAAAGAACTGTTATCTCTGCATTTTCTATTTTTAAAATTTCAAAATTGATACTATTAAATAATTCTTTTCCAAAATCATCTACATAAAAAGATTCTTTTAAAATTTCTTTAAAGTTATCATTTGTTAAATTCTTTATATCAATTTTATTATCAACTTTGTAATATAAAAAGTCATCCATAGCTGTTAAATATCTTGAATATTTAGTTGCGTTTTTATTTTCATTTTTTAAACTTGACGTAACTCCAGCTGAAACAGCTAAACTTAAAGAAAGTCAAACTGATAGTAGTTTTTTCATATTTTTTCCCTCACACATTAATATATTTATAATATATTATTTTTATTATACAATTAATTAAGAGAAAAGAGGAAATTTTATGGGATTTTGAAGTAATTTAAAACAAAGAAGAGAGTCAAAAAAACAAATTAAAAAACACAAAAAGGACCATAAAAATACATTAACTTTTTCAATTGATATTAAAAAATTAAGTAAAAATTATAAAGAGCCAAACTCTGATTTTTTTGAAGAATTAGAAAATATTTTAATTAAAACTGATATGGGTATGAAAATGGTTTTAGAAATTTCTAATAGAGTGCAAAAAAAATCAAAACCTAAACATTCTTTTAATGAAATAAAAGAAATATTAGTAGAACAAATATATGAAACATATACAGATAATAGAAATTTTAAAACAGAATTAAATTATAAAGATAATAGATTAAATGTTTTTATAATGGTTGGTGTAAATGGTGTAGGTAAAACAACAAGTATTGCAAAAATAGCAAATTATTATTCAAATATGGGAAAAAAAGTTTTAATTGCAGCAGCAGATACATTTAGAGCAGGAGCTGTTGAGCAATTACAAGAATGATGTGATAAAAGACTTAAAAATGTAGATTTGATAAAATCTCAAAATAATTCTAAAGATCCTGCAAGTGTAGTTTTTGATGGTATTAAAAAAGCAACTGAAGAAAAATATGATTTACTATTAATTGATACAGCTGGAAGACTTCAAAATAAAGAAAATTTAATGAAAGAATTAGAAAAAATGACTAAAATTATTCAAAAAAGTGTAATTGATGGACCACACGAAAGATTATTGGTCATTGATGCTCAAACAGGACAAAATGGAATAAGTCAGGCAAAAGCATTTTCAGAAACAACTAATGTTACTGGAATAGTTCTTACAAAAATGGATGGTACTAGTAAGGGCGGAATAGCACTTGCAATTAAAGATATTTTAAATATACCTGTTAAGTTAATTGGAACAGGTGAAACTGTCAATGATATAGAAGAATTTGATGTTGATAATTACATTTGAGAATTAACATCTAATTTTATGGAAAATGATAAAAATGATTAATCAAGATATTCAAAAAACAGTTAATTTAGCTGAATTGTATGATTGCTACAAAAATTTATTAACTGAAAAGCAATCTCAATATTTTGAATTATATTTTTTTGAGGATTTAACTTTACAAGAAATTTCAGAGGAATTTGGTGTTTCAAGAAATGCAGTTTATGATAGTATCAATAAAACTTCAACAATATTATTGGATTTAGAAAATAAATTAAATTTGAAGGCAAAAAATGCAAAAATAAAAGAAATTTTAGACAAAGCCAAAATTAGTAAAATATCAATTGATCAATTGATAATGGAAGTGGAGAAAAATCTGTAATGAATTTTTTAATAATAGGAGATGTTTACTCTAAATCAGGAAGAGATATATTAGAAAAACATTTGAAATCAATTGTGAAAAAAAACAATATTAACTTTATTGTTGTTAATGGAGAAAATATAAGTCATGGAAAAGGTATAAACAAAAACCATTATGAATTTCTTAAAAAACTTGGAGTTGATGTAATTACTACAGGCAATCATGTATTTAAAATAAGAGAAACATTGGAATATATTAATGAAGTTAATGATCTTCTAAGACCTGCAAATATGAACTCTTTTAATTTAGGTGTTGGAACAAATCAATATAGTTGAAAAAATAAAAAAATAAGAATAACAAATTTAACGGGTAAAAGTTTTATGGAACATGTAAATAATCCCTATGAAGTTATGAACAAAATAATTGAAAAGGATAATTCTGATATTCATATAGTTGATTTTCATGCAGAAACTAGTGCAGAAAAAATTGCATTTGCTTGAAATTATGATGGCATTATTACAGCTCTTGTTGGCACACACACACATGTACAAACAGCTGATGAAAGAATACTTCCAAAAGGAACAGCATTTATTACAGATTTGGGAATGACAGGACCAATTAACTCAATAATTGGTGCAAATCCTGAAGAAGTTATATATAAAGAAAAAACTGGATTACCAGTGAAATTTAAACCTTCAGAAAATCAAGGTATACTTTGTGGTGTTATTTTATCTGTAAATAATGAAAATAAAGCTATTTCTATAGAAAGATTGCAAATTAAGTAAAAAAATATAAAAGAATAATAAATTAATATTTAATTAACTTATTGATTAGAAAAAAGATTTAATAAAAATTTGTGTATAATATTTTTGATAAAGGATATTTTTAGGAGCATAAAATATGAGAAGACATGATAAACTTAGAAATTTACACGAAACATTGTTTGCTTTAGATAAAGAAATTCAAAATATTTGTGTGGGTATAGAAGAAAAACTTACAAAGGCCTTAAAATATAAAGATACGTTTAAAAGAGTTATAACAGAAATTGAATTAGAAAGTAAAAATGAAATATATGGTAGAGCTCCAGTTTATGATTTTGAAAATATTAGAATTAATTTAGAACAAGATGCTGGAAATCTTATATATGAAGCAATTAATGTTATGGGTAGTCAAGAGTTTATAATTAGAAAACAAAGTGTTATATTTGCATTTTGATTTATGGGACAATTTGATGTATATGCATTAGATTTATCAAATAAAAATTAATAAGTATTTACAAAAATAAACACTTAGAAAGGTGTTTTTTCTTTAAAATTAGAGAAGGGGATTTTATGGAAGTTTGAGAAGCTGTTTGAAGCTTATTGAGTATAATTATTTATTCAATATTATCTACATTTGTTTTTATTTTTTTATTAGCTTTAATAATTAGAATTATTAGTTTTAATAAACTTAAAACTAAAAGAAATCCAATTATTAAAAGTGAATTAATTAAAAAGAAAATGTTTAAAACAAGTGATGGTTATGAACTTAGATGATTTGGAGAAATTAATCCTAATAGTGAATATATAATTATTGGAATTCATGATATGTTTAGAAATCGAAAAGACTTCGATAAAATGCAAATTTGATTAAGTAAAAATAAAAAAAGTAATTGTTCATTAGTTTCTTTTGATCAAAGAAATTGTGGAGAAAATATAGTTGAAAAGCAATTTCATTTTGGTTGAACAGTTTCTGATTTAAAAGAAATAGTTGAAGATATTAGTGAAAAAAATTCAAAATCAAAAATTATTTTATTAGGAGAAGGTTTTGGTTCAACAATAGCAAGTTTTTTATCAGATAATGAGAAAGTTCATAAAATTATTTCTTGTTCTTTAAGATTAAATGATGCTTATCAAAAAACTTTTGGTTTTTATTTAAAACTTTGATGAGGAACTTTATTTAAAGCAAATACAAAACTTATAAGTTCTATTAATGGTTTGGACTTAACAGATGACAGTAATTTTGCAAAAAAAATTGAAGATGAAAATATAACTAAAAATTTATTTAATGTAAAAGATTATTATTTATGAAAAAAATCTAATAGGATTAGCATTAAAAATCTTAATAAATCAAAAGAAAAAATATTATTAATACTTTCAAATAATGATTTTTATTGTAATTCAAAAAAAATTGCTAAATATTTATCAAAGCTTAATAAAGACAAATATATTTTAGAAAAAGTTAAAGGATATAAGCACTATATTTTAAATACTAAAGATTCAGAAAAAATATTTGATTTAATAATTAAAAGTTTATAAATATTTGATATTATTACTTTAGAAAACTTAAAAATCTTATTAAGAACTGCTGAGAGAAAAAACTCGATGAAGTGGTAGCAACATATTCAATTAGGTGCTCAAATTAAGGGGAAACCAGCAATGAGAGAAAAAAAATTCTCTTTTGTTAGGAGAAGTTTTTATTTTAGAGGATAAAAATTATGAAAAGATTATTTACTAGTGAATCAGTTTCTGAGGGACATCCTGATAAAATTTGTGATCAAATAAGTGATGCTATTTTAGATGAATGTTTAAAACAAGATCCAAATGCAAAAGTGGCATGTGAAACTTTTCTCACTGAAAATTACTTATTAATTGGGGGAGAAATTACAACTAAAGCTAAAGTTGATTATGTATCAATTGCAAGATGAGTCTTAGAAAGAGTTGGATATAATAATTCTGAAACTGGAATTGATCCAAATACTTGTGAAATTTTAGTGAAAATAAATACTCAATCACCAGATATTGCTATAGGTGTTGAACAAAAGGAAATGGGTGCAGGAGATCAAGGAATTATGTTTGGTTATGCAAATAATGAAACACCAACATATATGCCATATTCAATTCAAGTTGCTCATGATTTAGTTCATATTGCTTCAAAATTGAGAAAGGCAAAAAAATTTAAATGAGCTCAACCTGATATGAAATCACAAGTGACAATGGATTATACAAATGAAAATAATCCAAGAATTGAAACCATTTTAATGTCAATTCAACATGATGTTAACTATAATAAAGAGGAATTTGAAAAATTTATTAAATTTAATATTATGGATGTAATAGCAAAAAGATACAATTTAAATACTGATTTTAATGTACTAATAAATCCTACAGGAAGATTTGTTATAGGAGGACCAAAAGGAGATACTGGACTTACAGGAAGAAAAATAATAGTTGATACTTATGGTGGTTATTCACGTCATGGAGGAGGAGCATTTTCAGGAAAAGATCCAAGTAAAGTTGATAGAAGTGCTGCTTACATTTGTCGTTACGCTGCAAAAAATATGGTTGCTGCTAAATTAGCTGATAAAGTAGAAATTCAAGTTAGTTATGCAATTGGCAAATCAGAGCCAGTTTCAATATTTATTGAAGCTTTTGGAACAAATAAAGTTTCAATGGATGTAATGTATAAAGCTTTAAAAGAAAATTTTGATTTTAAAGTTAGTTCAATTATTGATAAATTAGAATTAAAATCACCAGTTTATTTTAGAACAAGCAAATATGGACATTTTGGAAAAAAAGAATTTAATTGAGAAAAATTAGATAAAATAAGAGAATTAGAGGCATATTTATAAAATGTTATTAGAAGTAATTGCAAAAGATTTGAAAGATATAGAACTTATAAATATTTCAAAAGCAAATAGAATTGAATTTTGTAGAGAATTAAAAGTTGGAGGATTAACACCAACTAATGAAGATATAATAAATGCTTGTAACATATCTAAATTACCAGTTAATATAATTGTAAGAAATACTTCAAGAGATTTTTTTTATACTGAAAATGAGAAAAAAGAAATGTTAGAGCAAGTTAAATTTATTTCAAAAACTAAAGCTAATGGAATAGTTATTGGTGCTTTGAATAAAGATTTAACAATTGATGTTGAATTTATTAAACAAGTTATTAGAGTAAAGGTAGATTTGGATATAACATTTCATAAGGCATTTGATGAAGTGAAAGATTTTATAATTGCTTATAAAACTTTAAATGAACTTAAAATAACAAATGTGCTAACAAGTGGTGGACATGATATTGAAAAAGGCAAACAAATAATAGATAAACTATGTTCTTTAAATTTATCAACTAAAATTTTAATTGGTGGGGGAATTAATCAACAAAATTTTCTAATTTTTAAAAAAATATCAAATAACATTCATGTAGGTTCATGTGTAAGAGATTATTCTAGTTGAGATGGATCAGTAAATTTAAATAAAATAAATGAATTATTGGAGAAAAAATAATGAAAGTTATAGTAGTTGGAGCTGGTTTAGCTGGATGTGAAGCAGCTTGACAGTTAGCTGAAAAGGGAATTAAAGTTCATCTTTATGAGAAAAAGAAAATTCAAAAAAATGAAATTCAAAAATCAGATAATTTTGCATAATTAGTTTGTTCAAATACTTTTAGAAGTATTTCAACTCAAAATGCAGTAGGTATATTAAAAAAGGAACTTGAGCAATTAGGATCATTTATATTGGATTGCGCTTATAAAACTCAAATACCTTCAGATGATGCTTTAGCTGTTGATAGAGAATGTTTTTCTAAACTTGTAGATGAAAGAATAAGAAAACATAAAAATATTGAAATTTTTGAAGAGGAATTTTTAGAAATAGATAAAGAGAATCAAGATATTATTTTAATTGCAACAGGTCCTTTATCTTCTAATAATTTTCAATTAAAAATCGAAAAAATCTTAGGAAAGCAAAAATTATTTTATTTAGATGCTTCATCACCAATTTTAGAAAAGCAATCTATTGATTTTACAAAAGTTTATTATAAATCTAGACATAGCAATGATAATAGTTATATTTGTATTCCTCTAAGTGAACCAGAATTTAATATTTTTCATAAAAAATTAATAAATGCTCAACAAGTTAAATTAAAGGATTTTGAAAATGAGATATTTTTTAAAGGATGTCAGCCAATTGAACAATTGGCTAAAATTTCTAAAAAAGTACTTTTAAGATCTGCAATGTCTTCAAACAATCTTGAAAATGAAAATGGAATTAAACCTTATTCTGTAGTTCAATTAAGAAAAGATGATGCTATTGATAATTTATATAATATGGTAGGTTTTCAAACAAATTTAACTTGATCTGCACAAAAAGAAGTATTTTCAACCCTTCCAGGACTTGAAAAGGCTTTTTTTAAAAGATTTGGTGTTATGCATAAAAATAACTTCATAAATTCACCTAAAATACTTAATAAAAAGCTACAAATGATGAGAAAGAAAAACATTTTCTTTGCTGGACAAATAACAGGAGTTGAAGGTTATATTGAATCTTTTGCTACGGGTCTAGTTGCAGCAAAAGGAATTATAAGTATTATTAATAATAAAAAATTTATACCTTTTCCTGAAGAAACAGTTTTAGGAAGTTTAATAAATTATATTACTAATCCAAAACATAAAAAATTGAAACCCATGAAAGCAAATATGGGTTTAATAAAAGTTGATAAAAATTTAGAGTTTAATTCTAAAGAAGAAAAAAATAATTTTATTTATAAAAATACTTTAGGAATTTTAAAGAATTTTACCAAGTTTGAACTATAAAATTAGTTTATAAGGAGGTATTTTTTTGTATAAAAATAAAAAAGTTTGATCAACAATAGGTACAAGAATAATTTCAAATATTTCTTTTTATAATGATTGTATGTTTTCAGAAGAAGAATTATTTGAATTAATTGCAAATGATGAATATCTAATTGATGATTCACAAGAAATTTATGGAAAAAAACTAATTAATTTTTTAAAAATTTGAGAATTTATTGAAGAAAAAATAATAGAATCAAAGGAAAATTATAGAAGAAATAAAGTTCATAAATGAGCTTTTAAAATAGAAGATTATATAAAAATTTATATGCTCCTAGATGAAACAGGTGAATTTAAACACGTTTTTCAGAAAATAAAAGATGATAAGTCAAAAACTCTTAAAATGATAGAGTTTTTTGAAGAGAGTTTAATTGAAGAAGCTAGTTTAGAATTATTTATAGAAGATATGTTAATAACTTTTATATATTTTGCAATTGAAAGTCCACTAGGCCAATATACTCTTGTTTTTTTAAATTTAATATCTAATGCAATGCTACTTTATAAAGGATTTGGACCAATATGGCCCGCAGATAAAAATGAAATGATAGACTTTGCAAAACAAGCTTCTCAATTAATTATTCAATGTAAAGGTTTAAAAATAGAACATTATAATAGAATACCTTTATTTAAATGATGTTTTAAAAGACTGCTTAATATGTCTGAAAATAATAAAATAATACTTGATGCTCTTTAAAAAAAATTTAATACACGCTTAAACTAGTGTAAAATAATAAGTATAGTATTTAAACATAATTTAATTAAAGAGGGGCTATTTATGGAAAAAATTAAGTTTAAAAATCCTAAAAAATATAAAGGTATTGTAGAAAATGTTTTTGTAAAAGAAGGGCAACCAGTTAAAAAAAATCAAGTTCTTGCTATAATTTCAACTCAATTAGAGAAATTTGAAATTTTATCTACAATTGATGGTGTTATTAGAAATATTTATGTAATAGAATCTTTAATAGTTTCACATGGGGATACTGTTTTTGATATTTTTTCAAATAAAGAAATAAAGGTTCTTTTAAAAAAACCGTCAAATATTAATGACACTTTAAGAGAAGGTTTAAATGAATTTGGCTATTTAGAAAAATTAATAAATGGATCTGATAATGATGAGGAAAATGAAATAACTTTTGAAAATGATGATTTATCAAAAATGCAAAACTTTAGTCAAAATTTAGAGCAAGAAACTAATTTAGATATTTCAATGAAAGAAAACTATGAAATTGATTTTAAAGAAAATGAGAAAGCTCCTGGATTATTAACTCAAGAAATTTCAAATTTATCTTATTCAATTATAGATGAATGAAATAAAGAAGAAAATCATGAAAATGATATAGTTACTGAAAATAATCAAGATGCTTTAGTTAATTCAAATTTAAATTCAGAAGAATTACAAAAAGATGAAGAAAGTAATCTAGTTGAAGAAAAAGAAATAGCTTTAAGAGCAATACAAGAAAATGAAGAAATACAACAAACTCGTTTAGATAACCAAGAAAATAAAAAAGAAGAGTTGAAAAATTTAATTAATGTTGATTTTAATCAAATAGATAAAGTAATAAAAAGTAATGAAAAGTTTGAAAATAAATTTAATGTAATTGAAGAAAACGAAAAAGAATTTAAAAATAAATTTAAAGATATTGATGTGAAAATTAATAATTTTAACTCAAAGTTATATCAAAAAATAAAAGACTCTAATAGAGAAATTGAAAATGATATAAATAAATTTAATAATAAATTTGAAGAATTAAATACAAGAATAAATAAATTTATTTCTGAGTCAAAAGAAAATAGTTCAAAAACAATTACTTCATTATTAACAAAAGTTAATCAGAAAATTAATAATTTAGATGAAAAAGTAAAAGAAATTTCTTTATTATCGTTGAAAAATTCTCGAAATGATGAAAAAGTTAATGAAAAAACAGTTCTTTTATCTAAAAAAAATATAGCTACTTTTTCATTTAAATTGGATATTACAGCACTTGTTAGTTTACAAACATTGATGGTTGAACCATTAAAAGAATCAGGAGTGGATTTAGAACTTAATGCATTTTATATAAAAGCTCTTAAAAAAACTTTAAATAAATATAATGAGTTAGATTCAAAAGATTCACTTATAAGACTAATTAAAGTTGAGAATAATTCAATAAAAGATACTGTTGTTGAAGTTGAAATAGACTCAAATATTTTAGATATTTCTAAAGATATAGCTCAAAATAATAAAATGAATAATCATAATATTAAAGTATCAATTTTTGATCTTTCAAACTTAGGTATTGATAATGCAAATTTTGGATTATCAAATAATTCATTGATATCAATCTATATTTCATCATTATCTAATTATTTTAAAGAAGATGGAAATTTATCAAGTTTTGTAAAAATATCATTTGCATTTAATCAAAATGTATTAGAAATAGAAGATGCAATAATGTTTGGAAAAGAATTCGTAAGTATTTTAAGAAATCCTGGATTTCTAATATAATAAAAAACACTATTAATTATTAATTTAAATTAATAGTGTTTTTTAATTCAAACTTGTAATAATTTTTAAGCTTTTTCATTTCTATATACAAGAAAATTGTAATTTTACAGAAACTAAAATATTAAGTAACTAAAATTAAGTTGAAAAGGAGTAATAGAATAAATTTTTACTAAAAGTAAATAAGTTTTAATTTGTATTTATTAAAAATGTTTAGGAAAATAAAGTTAGATAAAGTGCACTATACATTGAGATAAATTTTAGAAATATTTATCTCAATTTATTTTTTATTAAATATCTTAATTATAATTCTATAAAAAAGATTAAAAATGCTTTTTTATAATTGATATATTTAATTATTTTTTGTTAAAATTAACTTATCTTTGGGGAGAACAAATATGATTAATCAAATAAATTCGGATAGTAAATTGGTAACTCTAATAGCTAGAATTGAAAAAACAATTTTATCAACAGGTAATAATGGATCTAATTATTTAATTTTAAATTTAATTGATATGTCAGGAAGAATTGAAGCAAGACTTTGAAATTCAACAGATATAGATGTAGAAGAATTAAAAACAGGAGAAATTGTTAAAATTGAAGCAGCAACAAATGTTTACAGACAACAATTACAGTTAAAAATAAACTATTATGAAATTATAAAAGAACATGATTTTGAAACTTATAATATTAATGAAGAAATGTTTAGTATAAGTGCTCCAATAAATGTGACATCAAATTATAGTAAATTAATAGATTTTTTAGAAGCTATAAAAAATGAAAATTATAAAAAAATTACATTATCAATTTTAAAACAATATGAAGCAGAATTTAAATCTTATCCTGCAGCAGTAAGTATTCATCATAATGTTATTGGTGGTTTATTTTGACATAGTTATTCTTTACTAATGAGTGCAAAAGCAATTAAAGAAGTATATAAGTATGCAGAAGTAGATTGAGAATTAGTTTATTGTGGAGCAATACTTCATGATATTGGAAAAGTTATTGAAATGGATGGAAAAAATGCATCAGAATATACAGATCAAGGTAAATTATTAGGTCATATTTCAATTGGAAATACTTTTGTTTCAAATAAGGCTATAGAGTTAGGTTTAAAAGAGAATGAAGATGTTTTAAAGTTGCAACATATTATTTTAGCAAGTCATGGTAAAAATGAGTATGGTTCACCTGTAGAGCCAAATTTAATTGAAGCAGTTTTAATTTCATCATTAGATGCTTTAGATGCAAGAATTTATAAAATTAATGATGAATTAGCAAAAGTGGAAAAGGGCAGTTGAAGTGCAAGAATTCTTTCAGAAGAAGGAAGAAGTTATTTAAATCATTATCAAAAAAAAGAAAACTAAATAGTTTTCTTTTTTAATTTATTTTTTTATAAATAATATCCAAATCTAATAAATCGCTAGGTTCATTGTTAATTTTAAACGTATATCCTTTTTCTTTTATATATTTTGGAATAATATGCTCGTGGTAGTGAAATACTACTTGAAAAGATTCAGAACCTTGATTTGATATATAATTAATCCCTTTAGGTTTTAATTTTTCTTTTAATACCTTTGCAACAACTTTTTTAGTTTTTGCTACTTCTTGTAAGTAAAAATCATCAGTTTGCTCATAATCTTCAAAATGTTTTTTTGGAATTACAAGTGAATGACCATTACTATTTGGGAATATATCTAAAAAAGCTAGTGTATATTCATTTTCATAAATAATTTTTGCATCCATTTCTTTATTAATAATTTTACAAAATATGCAATCCATTTTTTAAACCTCATTTCATTAATATTTTATAAAAAAATAAACCTTAAATTAGGTTTATTTTATTTTTTTATTCATCTTTATCATTTTCATTTTTGATGTATGATCCAATTTTATTTCACAATCCTGCATAGTATACTTCATCTTTATCTAAATATTTTGAGTATATTATTGTTTTTCCTAAATCACTTGATGTTGAATCTTTTGAAATACCATACATTATTTGATTTAGTAATGCAGTTTGTGCTTGTTTTCCTGTATTTTCATTATCTATTAATTCTTGAATATCTTTAGAATGAAGATCTCTATTATTGTTATTATTTCATCTATCTGTATATACATTATCATTACCGATTGTATTACTGAAAATCATTGCTTTTTTATCTTCTTGACTTTTACCAATTATTTCGTATGTACTATTAGTTGGATTTGATCCTCCTAATAATTCAATCATATAAACTGGTAAAACTAAAACTAAATCAGCATAGTTTGAATTTGATGAATCAACTGTTAAGAAGTTAGAACCGTTTTTAACAATTCCTGCTCCTTTTGTTCATGATTTAACATTTGCTTCATAAGCTTTTCCAGAAATAGGACTATCACCTAGTGAGCTATCTCCATTATAAATTGTTAAACCTTGATATCCACTTCATCCAAAGTATGAATCATATCCTGATTTATTATCAATTACTGGATTTGGAAGAACATTAGCTGTTTCAGAAGCTAATTTATAAATTTCACTTATAGATTTTCCAGATAATAATGCTCCACTACTTGGATCAATAATATCTGATTTTTCTCTTAAAGCTTTATTTACTTGGTCTATTTTACTTGGTTCTGTAATATCAAATCTCATTGTTCAAACCATTTTAACATTAGTTTTTCATGATTCACTTGAGCTATCACTTAAAGTTTGTGTTTTAGCAAAAACAGAAGAAGAATTTATATATGGACTTTTTCCTTTATCTTTACTTTCTTTAATATCAAACATTGTTGATTTTAAATAAGCTGTTGTTAGTAGATTTTCATTTAATTCTTCTAAGATTTTTGACTTAAAATATTCTTGAAATCTTAAATATAAAGCTGTTTTTGAACTTATTTTATGATATTTATCATTTTTATCTAATACTCCAAAGATTTCTTCTTTAATTCCACTATATTCACTTGTTAGATCTCTTAATTCTGGAAGATGTGCTGCTTTATTTTTTAAATTTTCATTTGTAAATCTTCAAATTTTATCTTTATTAGCAGCATTCCCACTATTAAAATAAATATATTTATTTTTTGATGAAACATTGATGTCTTCTGTTCCATTAAATGATTTTACAGTTGTATCTTTTTGGATGTTTAAACTATAATTGTTTTGAACACTTCAATAATCAAGTCTATCACCTTTTATTGACTTAGTATACTCTTCAAAAAGTTTATTTTCAGCTATTGTTCTTGATTCTAAATTATATTTATTTTTAAATGCTTCTTCTATACCATTACTATCAGAATTATATTTTTCTTTAAAACTTAATTTATCATACATACTATTTGTAGAATCAAATGAATATTGTAATGAAAGCAGTTCATTTACCATATTAATTACTACTGATTCAATTTCTGCATCAGTAAACATTGAACCAAAGTCAATATTTGCTAAATCTTTATTTCCTGAAATAGAAACTAATAATTGTTTTGCTAATTCTCTATTTAATTTTGGACTTTTAATTCTTTCTTTTGAACCACAAGCAGCAACTAAAGAAGGGGAAGCTACAGTTAATGAAACTGCACTAAGTATTCCTAGTAATTTTTTCATTTTATATACCTCCTTTTTTATAAAAATAGTAAGAGTTTTCAATATTTATATAAATTAAATTATTGTTTGTAGGTATTCAGAATTTATTCTCTACTTTTGCAACAATTTCTCCATCATATCAAGTATTTTTTATAGTTTTTTTTGGATAACCACTTGCATCTGTTTTAGCTTCAATATCATCAGCTCATTTATTATTTGCATTATAAAATGCTCTTGAAGAACTTTGTCAAATTCAACTTTGTTTTGTTTTAACTTGACTATCAAATCATTCTTTTGTTTTGTTTATTATTTCTTGTGTTGTTTCATCATCACTTTTACCAAATTCTACATAGTTTTGTATAAATTTTTCTTGAGATAAATTTTTTTCAGTTCCTTTAGAAATTTCAAAGAAATAATCAAATACACAAGCCATTCAATAAGTATTTGAAGAGTCACTTGCTGCTGAACTTACTTGAGCTCATTCTTTAACTTCTGTCATAATATCAAAACTAGAAGCTGATCCCGAAAGACCTTTTAACATTGAAGTATTAACTAAATAATGAAGATAATTATTTTTAACTGTTGAATTTAAACTTTTATAGTAACTTCCTTCTTTATTTTTTTCTTCATTGCTAATATTTTGAAGTTCTTCAACTTTTTGTTCAGGTTTTAGTTTATTGAAGTTTTTAAATTTATTTAATTCTTTTGTTGTATTAGAATTTATTTTTGTTCCATCTAATCCTTCTTGTTTATAACCTTTTTTATATTTATCATCTTTTATTAAAAGTTCATATTTATCAATTTTAACAATGTGAAGTCCTGAAGTATCTACATAAAATATTTGTCCTTTATCATTGTAAGCATAGAAGCTTTTATCAGTTCCTTTTTTTCTTGAAATTTGATCAATTAAAGTTTCAATTGAAGGTGTTGCTTCTAATTTTATTCCATTTTTATTGTCACTATAACTTAAAACATAGTCATAAACTGCAGTTCTCATATCTTGTGTAAATGTTGAGTTACTTAAAGTCATTAATTTATCATAATGTTTAACAGTAGCATCTTCTCTAAAGTCAGCTTTTCCTGCTATCATTCAACGATTTCAACTAGCATCTCCAAAATTAGTATCAATTGCTGCTGTTAAAAGTCTATTAGATTTAGTTTCATCTTGTTTATCTTTTGATTTAAAACTATTTTGAGTAAATCCTTTATCAAATGATCCACCTTCAGAAAAAGGTATTACAACTTCACTTATTGCAAGTGGAGCTTGCGTATTATATCATTTGTCTAAAAAGAATCTTTGAGAATTACTTAAGAAACCAGCTCTTGAATTATTTGTATCACTAACTGTAAAGTTATTTAAATTAACTGGTGCATCATTTGTAATTTTATTTTTATCAATTTTAATAATTTCTTTAGCTTTATTAGCTAATTCAATATCTGACATTGATGAAGTTATTTTTGTTTCTTCTCAGTTATTTGTATTATCTTGTGTTGAATTTTTAATTTGAGATAACTGATCTAAGTCTGTTCTTAAATAATTTGCAATAGAAGAGTCACTTGCATCTGATGCTTTAACGATTCTTTCTAAAGCAGTATATTTTTTAACAATATCATTTGAACTTATTCAAGTAACACCCATTTGATCTGTGTTAATTAAAATATCTAATAATGTTTTTGAAGCATTATTATTTGCATCTGATAATAAAATATTTGATTTATATTTGTTTTCTAGGAAATCTTTGTCCATTGATTTGACATCATCTTGATAAATACTATACTTGTTAACAAGCATTTTATTTCATTCTTTTTCTCATTTTTTACCGTGGTCTTTTTTATACTTATCTTTTTCACTTGATATTTGTCTATCAAATGCATCATTTAAAGCATTTCATCTTTCTTTTAAGATTTTTGCTAGATCATAATTTGTATAAATGTTTTTGTCATTTATAAGATCTTTATTGCTTTCTGAATTTGTTAGAATAGATAAATTTATCATTTTTAGAAGATCCAAAGTAAGTTTTTCTTTATTTTTTGGACCGTTTTCAGCATTAATTAGTTTAACTAATATATCATTTGTACTAATTTTTGCTTTTCCATTTATTGATTGTAAAAATTGAATAAGAATTGAGTTTCCGTCTTTATCTTTTTTGTCATAGTTTGTACCACAAGCAACAGCCATTTGTGCTGTTGTTGCAACTAAACTAACACTTCCTAACAGTGTTAATAATTTTTTCACACCATTCACTCCTTGGTTTTTGTATCAAAATAATTATAAAGAAAAAATTACTAAAAAGACATTAAATTGTAATTAATTATTAAATAAATTATTTTTTAACTTATCTTCAAAATCATTTAAAAATGAATACTCTTTTTATTGATAAATAATTATAATAATAAGGCAAGGAGTTTTTGAAATGCATAAATTAGAAATACAAAATCTATATGTAAGTATAGAAGAAAAAGAAATTTTAAAAGGAGTTAATTTAACTGTAAAATCAGGAGAAATTCATGCTCTTATGGGTCCTAACGGTAATGGAAAATCAACATTACTTATGGCTATTATGGGACATCCAAAGTATGAAATTACGTCAGGAGATATTTTAATTGATGGTGAATCAATTTTAGATAAGAGTGTTGATGAAAGAAGCAAAGCAGGACTATTTTTAGCAATGCAAAATCCACAAACTATTCCTGGAGTATCAAATTTAGAATTTTTAAAATATATTGTTAATGCTCACAATGAAGAAAAGAAAAAATTACAAGAAATTTTTAAAGATATTAAAACAGGAGCAAAAGATTTGGATTTTGATTTAAATATGTTAAAAAGATTTGTAAATGATGGGTTTAGTGGGGGAGAAAAGAAAAAAAATGAGATTTTGCAATTAAAAATGTTAAATCCAATATTTAGTTTAATTGACGAAATTGATTCAGGCTTGGATGTTGATGCTTTAGAAGTAGTTTCAAAAAATCTTAATCAAGTTGATTTAACAAGAAATGCAATGATTATTGTTTCTCACTATGATAGATTTTTTAAAAAAGTAAAACCTACACATGCTCACGTTATTATTGAAGGAAAAATAGTGACAAGTGGAGGAAATGAAATTGTGGATAGAATTAATAAAGAAGGTTATTCATGAGTAAAGGAATTAGCTAAATAATGACTAATTTTGAATTAAATAAAACATATATAGATTTTAGAAATAACTTACCTTCGAGTTTTACTTTTAGTAGTAATGAAAATAAAATAATATTATTAGAAAATAAATTTGGAAAAGTGGATTTAAATTTAGAAAAAGATGTTGAAATAAATATAATTATTTTATTTCTTCCTTCAAAAAGTATTTCAAAAAAAGAGTTTAATATTAACTTTAATTTAAGTAAAAACTCAAAATTAAATTTAAAAATATCAAATATAGCAAATTATAATTGTGATGATAACTTTACAATTAATTTGAATGAAGAAAATACAGCAATTGAATTTTATAATGCAACAATCGTTAATAAAAACTTTAATAAAAATTCAATTATTAAATCAGTTCATAATGCTAGAAATTCTTATTCAAATATTAAAACTTATGAAGTTTTGAAAGATACTTCAAAAGGTTTTATAAGATGTATTAGTGATATTAAAAAAGGTTCTAATCAAGCTGAATCTCATCAAGAATTAAGATTATTAGTTCTTGATAAAGAAGCAAAAGCAGATTCTGATCCAGTTTTATTAATAGATGAAAATGATATTGTTGCAAGTCATGCCAATGCTATTGGTATGCTTGATCCAGATCAAGTATTTTATTTATTATCAAGAGGTTTAAATAAAATACAAGCTCAGGAATTAATTATTAATGGTTATTTTGAACCAATATTTCAAGAAATTAGTGATGAAAAATTACTTAATTACTTAAAAGAAAAATTAAAGGAAATGATCTAATGAATTTTAAAGATAACTTTTCATATTTTAAAAATAATTCTAATGAAATTTATTTTGACTCAGCAGCAACTTCTATTAAATTTGATGAAGTTATTAAAGCACAAAGTGAATATGATTTAAAAATAGGAGCAAATACTCATAATAATTTGTTTGATAATTCTTATAAAGCTAATCAAATGTTAAGTGAAACAAGACAAAAAATTGCTAACTTTATTGTAATAGAGGATAAAAATGAAATTATTTTTACAAGTGGAACAACTCACTCATTAAATCAATTAGCATTTGGAATGAGAAGTTATTTAAAAATAAATGATGAAATTTTATTAACAAAAATTGAGCACTCTTCAAATTTATTGCCTTGAAAAGTTTTAAGTGAAGAGTGTAAATTAAAAATAGATTATTTAGAATTAGATGAAAATTTTCTAATTGATATTTCTAAAATTAAGGATAGATTAACAAAAAAAACAAAAGTTATTTCATTTGCAATGAATTCAAATACTACAGCAGGTTTAAATAATGTTAAAGAAATTGTAAAAGAAATAAAAAAATTTAATAAAGAAATAATCATAATATTGGATTTAGCTCAATCAATTGCTCATAATATAATAAATGTAAGAGAATTAGATGTTGATTGTATAGCTTTTTCAACGCATAAAATTTATGGACCATTTGGTTTAGGAATATTGTGAGCAAAAAAAGAAATCCTGCAATGATTAAAACCAATATTTTATGGTGGGGGAAATAATACAAATATTGAACTTAATAATTATAAATTGGCACCTATCCCAGAAAAATTTGAAGCAGGAACTTTAAATTTATCTGCAATATATGCTTTTAATAAGTGTTTAGATATAATCAATGCAATAAAAATGCAAAATTTAATTGATTATGAAAAGGATTTAAAAAAATATTTTAGAAGTAAATTAAATCAAATAGATAAATCAAAATTTGAATTTTACAATATAGAAAATGATCAGCCAATTGTTTTATTTAATTTAAAAAATGTAAATTCTCAAGATTTTGGTGCTTTTTTGAATAAAAAATACAATATATCAGTTAGAGTTGGTAAACACTGTGCTAGATTAGCAAATGATTTGTTTAAAGTTAATTCAACAATAAGAGCAAGTTTTTCAATATACAATACAAAAAAAGATATTGATAAGTTTATAGAGGCTTTAAAAGATTGTGATAGTTGAATAAATGAATTAATATAAGGAGGTTTTAATATAATGTTTGATAAAAATGATAAAATACAATTAAGACAAATAATAATAGAACATTATACTGAACCAGACTTTAAAGGTTTAATTGAAAACAATAAAGCAATTATAAAGTTTCAAGATTCACCTACATGCAGTGATGAAATAAATGTTCAACTATTAATAGAAAATGACAATATTGTAGAAGCTAGATTTGATGGTAATGCATGTGCTATTTCAACAGCTTCAACAGATATACTTTGTTCTAAAATAAAAGGCTTAAATATTAAAGAAGCTCAAGATCAACTTATAAATTATTACAATATGATTTCGGGAAATGAATATAATGAGTTAATTTTAGATGAATTAATTGTATTTTGAGAAATAAATAAACAAGGAAATAGAATAAATTGTGCTCTTTTAGGAGCAGATGGATTTAAATCAATTTTAAAAAAGGAGGTGTAGAAAATGAAAAAATTAAAACAAGAAGAAGAAATAAAACAAATATCTGATTATAAGTATGGTTTTAATGAGGGAGAAGTTTCTACATATAAAGTACAAAAAGGATTAAATGTAGAAATTGTAAAAGAGATTTCTAAACATAAAAATGAACCAAAATGAATGCTAGATTATAGATTAGAAAGTTTAAAAATATTTGAACAAAAACCTCAAACAAATTTTGGGCCTGACTTAAATTGAATTAATTTTAATGATTATTATTACTATACAGAAGGTGCTGGTAAAACTGTAAAAACTTGAGATGAAATACCAGATAATATTAAAAGAACTTTTGATCGCTTAGGAATTCCTGAAGCAGAAAAAAACTTTTTAGCAGGTATTAATGCACAATGAGATGCTCGTCCAGTTTATGAAAGAATGAATGAAGAGTTAGAAAAACAAGGAGTTATTTTTACAGACTGTGATAGTGCTTTGAACAAATACCCAGAATTGTTTAAAAAGTATTTTGGACAATTAGTTAAAAATGATGATAATAAATATGCTTCATTAAATGGAGCTGTTTGATCAGGGGGAACTTTTATTTATGTGCCAAAAGGTGTTAAATTAGAAAAACCCTTACAAGCTTATTTTAGAATTAATTATCAAGCTTCAGGTCAATTTGAAAGAACTTTAATAGTTATTGAAGATGATGCAGAACTTCATTATATTGAAGGGTGTACTGCTCCAATTTATTCAGAAAATAATTTACATGCAGCTATAGTAGAAATATTTGTTGGTAAAAGATCAAGTGTTAGATATACAACAGTTCAAAATTGAAGTGACAATGTTTTAAATTTAGTTACAAAAAGAAGTCTTGTTGAAGAAGATGGAAGAATGGAATGAATTGATGGAAATATTGGTTCAAAAGTAAATATGAAATATCCATCATGTATTTTAAAAGGTGATAGATCACAAGGTGATACAATCTCTATTGCTGTTGCAAAAAAAGGTGTTTATCAAGATGCTGGAAGTAAAATGATTCATTTAGGAAAAGAAACAAAATCTAAAATAGTTTCAAAATCAATTACATTTCAGGGTGGAACTGCAAATTATAGGGGTTTAGCTTATATTGGACCAAATGCAATTAATTCTAAAGCAAGAGTTGAATGTGATACATTAATTTTGGACAATCAATCACATTCAGATACTATTCCTCAAAATAAAGTCCATAACAATCAATCACAAATTGAACATGAAGCTACAGTTTCAAAAGTAAGTGAAGAACAATTATTTTATTTAATGAGTAGGGGATTAGATGAACAACAAGCCTTAGAAATTATTGTTATGGGTTTTTTAGAACCCTTTACAAAGGAATTACCATTAGAATATGCAGTTGAGCTAAATCAACTAATAAAAATTGATATGGAAGGCTCTGTAGGATAACAAAAAAAGCAATTAATTAATTGCTTTTTTTGTTATGCATTTATAATAAAATAAAGTAGTGAGTTCAATTTTAAAACTAATTTTTCCTACTTTAAAAGAGAAATTATTTACTTCAGGTATTGTTTTATCAACATTTTCAAATCATTCCATATATTTATTACTTGTACATTTTTTCTTACAATTTGTACAAATAATTATTTTAATTTCATTTCTTTTAATAATTGCTTTTATTTCTACAACGTATCATTCAAAATTATTTTTAGGATACTGATCTGAAAAATATTTATCAAAAGCATCTGAAAGTTAACGTTCTCCTGCATCAATTTTTTGTTTTTTGTCATTATACTTTTTAATTAAAAAAGGAAGTATAAAAGATACTGTAACTAGAGTTATTACTGAAATACCATTAAATGTTGCAATTATAATATCTGTTTCTGGAGTTAAAAAAACCATATAATAAAGTCCTCTTTTCTACATTACAAGTTCTACACCATCAATGTCATAAGGAAATTCTTCAATAAGAACTCCTTCAACACCTTCTTTAAATGTCAATTCTGTTAAACCACATCCAACACAATTACCTTTAAGTCTTATATAAACTAATCTATTTTTGATAGCAACAAATTCCATATCTCCACCATCTTGTGTGATATACATTCTTAATTGTTCAAGAGTAGCTTTTACTTTCTCTTCTAAATTAATTTTTTCCAAAATTTCACCTACTTTTTAAAAAATTTTTTTAAAATTATTATTGATATTACAAATTAAGTTTATAATTAATTTGTAAGGAGAGCAATAGGATGTTAAAAAAAGGACAAAAAGTAAAAACTAAAATTACTGCTATAGTGAAATATGGAGCTTTTTGTTAAGTAATCGATGAAGACAAAGTAATAAAAGGATTAATTCATATTTCAGAAATATCAGATTTTTATGTTAAAAGTATTGATGAGTTTTTAAATTTAAATGAAGAATATGAAGTTGAAATTATAGATATTTTAAATGATAAGAATTAAGTAAAATTAAGTTATAAATCAATTAGACCAGAATTATTAAAAGCACCATAAATTAAAATTAAAGAAACAAAAAGTGGATTTGATAATCTAAAAAATAGCGTAAAATCATAGTAACAAGGAGCAATATTAATATGATAAAAATAAATTTTAAAGATTCAAAAATTGAAAAAGAAATTAAATCATTTGATGAATCAAGAGTGAAAAAAATACATGAAATGATTGAAAATAAAACAGGAGTAGGAAATGATTTTTTAGGTTGAGTTAATTGACCAATTGATTTTGATAAAGATGAATTAAATAAAATGAAAAAAGTAGCTACTAATTTAAGATCAAAAATAAATGTTTTATTAGTTGTTGGTATTGGAGGAAGTTATTTAGGCACTAGAGCAGCTGATGAAATGATTAGAGGATTATATTCAAATGATAAAGTTGAATTAATTTATATTGGAAATACAATATCTTCTACTTATACTGAACAAATAGTTAATTATGTTAAAAATAAAGAATTTGGAATAGTAAATATTTCAAAATCAGGAACTACAACAGAACCTGGTATTGCATTTAGAGTTTTTGAAAAACTTTTAGTTGATTTAAAAGGAAAAGAAGTAGCTAAGGAAAGAATTGTTGCAGTAACAGATAAAGCAAAAGGAGCTTTAAAACAGTTAGCAACAGCTGAGGGTTATGAAACTTTTACAATACCAGATGATATTGGAGGGAGATTTTCAGTATTTACACCAGTTGGTATTTTTCCATTATTAGTATCAGGAGTTAATGTTGATGATATCTTCAAAGGAGCTAAAAAAGCTATGGAAGATACAAAAAATATTAATAATGAAGCATATAAATATGCAGTTGCAAGATATATTTTAAATACTCAAAAAGAATATAAAGCAGAAACTTTAGTTAGTTATGAATTGCAAATGCAAATGTTTACAGAATGATGAAAACAATTATTTGGTGAATCAGAGGGGAAAGATGGTAAAGGTTTATTTCCTACTAGTTGTGTATTCTCAAAAGATTTACATTCATTAGGACAATTTATTCAAGAAGGAACAAAAAATGTTTTATTTGAAACAATAATTAGTGTTAAAAAACCCAATCTTGATTTAAAAGTACCAATGAATAAGGAAGATTTAGATGGACTAAATTATTTAACTAGTAAATCTTTTCATGAAATTAACCAAGTTGCACTTGAAGGTGTAATTGATGCTCATGCAAACACAGGTGAAATTCCTAATATAATATTGGAATTTGAAAAAATGGATGCAGAAATGTTTGGTTATGCAATTTATTGATTTATGAAAGCTTGTGCTTTGAGTGGGTATTTATTAGAAATTAATCCCTTTAATCAACCAGGAGTTGAAGTTTATAAAACAAATATGTTTAAATTACTTAAAAAACCAGGATTTTAAAAAATAAAAAAATGATAGCAAACTATCATTTTTTTAAACTAAAATTACTTTATAGGAGAAAGAAAATATGTTAACAAAAGACGATTTAATTTATTTAAAAGATAAACAAATAATTTTAGATAACTATATAATGGAAACAAAAAAAATAGTTATAAATGAAATAATAATTAAAAAGAAAATAATAGCTTTTTTAGTAGAAATTTCTGAATTTATAAATGAATATAGATCATTTAAATATTGATCAAATAAAGGTCCAAGTGAAAGAAAAATTATATTAGAAGAGTTAATTGATTGTTTACATTTTATTATTAGTTTAGGAACTAACCTAAATTTTGATTTCTCTAAATTTAATAATAAAATTACACAAGCAAGTGATATAGATTCTTGAAGCATTAATGTTTATAGAAAAGCTTTAATTTTAGAAGAAAATTTTAATACTCAATCATATTATCAGTTATTAGATGAATTTTTATCAATAACTTATATTTTAGATATAAGTAGGAATGAAGTCTTAAATTTTTATAATAAAAAAAATGAGATTAATTTTAATAGACAAGATACAGGGTATTAAAAAATATTAAAATGTAAGGGGATAGTTATATGTCAACAAAAAAAGATTTAAAAAGCATTTATAATTATAAGCCCTTAAATCCTGGTGATCCTAAAATACCTTCTTTTTATCAAGAAATAAGTAATGAAACTATTAGTTCATTGTATGAATCCAATTTTCATTTTGAATCAAGTATTAATAAATTTAGTGTTGAAAAAAATAAAAATGATTCTGAAGTTTTAATAGAGGGATTAGAAGATAAAAAAGAAAACGCAAGTAGTATTATTGCTAGAATTAAAGAGTTAAATGAGTTAAAAGATTCAACTAAAACAGAAGATGAAATAGTAACAAGTGAAGTTATTATGCCAGATCCAACTTCAGAATTAAATCTTTTTAATATAATTAGAAGTAATAAATATAGAAGTATGGAAAATATTAATAAAACTAAACAAACTATTCAAAAAACTCGCAAAGAAGTTAGAATGAAACTTACAGAAAAGGAAGTAAAAAAGATTTTAAATACTTTTAAAATCAAAGTTATAAAAATTACTCAAAAAGAAGTTGTTATTAAGAATAGTAAATATGGTTTTGAAATTTTTAAAAAAATATCTGATAATAGATATTGAGTTGTTGCTTCTTGCTTTGAAGAAATTTGAAATCCTAAAAAAATTAACTATTTTAATTTATGAAATGGTAATGCGTTTATAGGTTATGGTTTTCATGAATTTGATGAAATGATTGAAAAAACAAAAAACTTAATGACAAAAGGTAAAATAGGAAATATAATTTGAAGAGATTTTGTGATTGGTTGAAATAAAGAAAAAAATAGATTTTATGCAGCAGATAAACCAACTCAATTTACTTTTGAAGAATATAAAAAAATAGTTAAATGATATAAAGAAAATAAAATTTGAATTTTAGTCAAACAAACTAAAGTTAAAGATATTGAAGATTTAATGGAAGAAAATAGATTGAAGCGAAAAAATGGTGAAAAATTATCAGCTATGTCAACAATACAAGCAAAATTACTTGATCCACCACGTAAAGCTTCACTAGTTTTTGGATATCCTGTTAATAATCCAAAATACAAAGGAAAGGAATTTGCAAACCCTGAAAATAAATTATATGAAATAGGTTTTGCTTTTACTGAATAAAATGAAAATCACATCGGTTACTAATGGTTTAATTGAAGAAATTTTATCTTACAAGGAAACAAAAAATCAAAAACAAACAAATAAATATCTTATTGAAGGAATAAAAATGGTTGATTTAGCTATAAAGAAAAATGTAGTTGAAATGATTTTAGTTGAAACAAAATTATTTAAAAAGTACAAAAGTTTTTCAAATGTAGTTGAAATATCAGATAATGTTTCAAAAAAATTATCTGATTTAAAAACAAATCAATCTATTTTTGCTGTTTGCAAAATTATAAAGCAAGAAGATTTACCAGGAAATTATCTTATATTAGATGGAATTCAAGATCCTGGAAATCTTGGAACTTTAATAAGAAGTGCATTTGCTTTTGGTTTTAAAAACATAATTTGTTCAAATGATTGTGTAAGTTTTTATAACTCCAAAGTTTTGAGAGCAACTCAATCTAATCACTTTGACTTAAATCTCAAAAATGAAGAACTAATAAATTTTATAAATAAATTAAAGCAAAGGAATATAATAATTTTAGGTACTTTATTAAAAGAAAAAAGCTGTAATTTAAGTGAAATAAAAGATAAAAAAATAGCTTTAATACTTGGAAATGAGGGTAAAGGTATTTCAAAGGAAGTATCTAAAACTATAGATAAAAATGTAATAATTAAAACAGATTCAGAATTGGAAAGTTTAAATGTTGCAATTGCAGGATCAATTTTAATGAATAATATTTATTCATTAAAATAAAAGAAAGGAAATTTAATAATGAGACAATATAATGCTTTAATTAATAATGAATTAGTAGACAATGGACAATGATTAGAAATAATTAATCCTGCAATTTTAACAGTAGCAGGAAAAGTAACAGCGTTATCTGCTAAGGATATTAATAATGCTTTTAGTGTTGCAAGAAGTTCTCAACAAAGTTGAGAAGAGGTATCATTACTTGATAGAATTTCTATTTTAAAAAAATTTAGAGATTTAATTGATAAAAATAAAAATGAAATAGCTCAAATAATTTCAGAAGAAATTGCAAAAAACTTAAAAGATTCACTTTCAGAAGTTGTTAGAACAATTGAAATTATAGACTATACTTTTGAAGAAGCTAAAAGAATGGAACCATTAGCTTTAACTGGTGAAGGAATGGGTGCTAAAAATAAAATTGGAATTTTTTCAAGAGTTGCAAAAGGAGTTGTACTTACAATTTCACCTTTTAATTATCCTTTTAATTTAGCTTTTGCAAAAATTATTCCAGCATTAGTAATGGGAAATACAGTAGTATTTAAACCTGCAACAGCAGGAAGTTTAGTTGGAACTTATATGTCTAAACTAGTAATAGAGGCAGGTTTTCCAAAAGGTATTTTTAACATTATTACAGGTAGAGGAAGAGAAATTGGCGATATTATTACTTCAAATCCAGAAATTGATATGATTTCTTTTACAGGAAGTGTTGAAATTGGAAATCAAATAAGAAAAATGGGAAGTTCAACTGACTTGGTATTAGAATTAGGGGGAAAAGATCCCGCTTTGGTATTAGATGATTTAAATTTAGAAAAATATGCAGATGAAATAGTAAATGGTGCATATGGATATTCAGGGCAAAGATGTACAGCAGTTAAAAGAGTTCTTGTTAGCAATAAAATAGCTGATAAATTATTACCAATATTAAAAGCAAAAATTAATTTATTAAGTGTTGGAATGCCCAAAGATAATGCTTTTATTACTCCTGTAATTGATGAAAAATCAGTAGATTTTATTCAAGGATTAATTGATGATGCAAAAAATAAGGGTGCTTCAATTATTACTGGAGATAAAAAGCAAAAAAACTTAATGTGACCTACATTAATTGATAATGTAACAACTGAAATGAGAATAGCATGAGAAGAGCCATTTGGACCAGTTTTACCAATTTTAAGAATAGATTCAATAGATGAAATGATTAAAATTGCAAATGAATCACAATTTGGTTTACAAGCAAGTATATTTTGTCAAGACATTTCAAAAGCATTATTAACAGCTAAAAGAATAAAAACAGGTACAGTAAATATTAATTCAAGACCGCAACGAGGACCAGATAGTTTTCCTTTCCTAGGAATAAAAGACTCAGGAGAGGGTGTACAAGGCATTAGAGAATCTCTTTTAAGTATGACAAGATATCAAGGACTAGTAATTAATTATTAAAAAAATGAAGTTAATTTAGTGTATAATATAATTGTATTAATTAAATATTTTAATAAATTCTTTATATATCTATTATTTTTTAGTACAATTTTTTTAGAAATCTAATGATGTCTTTTGTTTTTCTTAGAAATAATCAATATATTAGGGGGCAAAATGTTTAATAAAAATAACAAAAGTTATACAACTTTAAAAATTTTATTTTTATCCTTTTTAATTTTCTCAATAATATCATTTATATTATCAAGTTTTTATGATATTGAAATAAATAAATGATTTGCAAAAGGAATGGATATATATTGATTAAAAATGTTATCTTGAGTTTATGAAGAAATTGGAATGACACAATCATACTTGTTTATCTTTTTGTTTATAGCTATTTATTTTGAAATAAAAGTAATTGAAAGAAAAGATAAAAAAAGTTGAAAGTATGTTCTTTGAATATTTTATATCGCAGTTTTAATTTTTTGAATTACAGCAAATTCTATATGAATTGCAACTACAACAAAAATTGATGATGGTTTTGGTGTTGGAATAAGTGGTTGATTTTTAGAGTCATATGATATTAGACAAATAATACTTATAGTTTTATTTTTAATTGAATCAATTGCTATAGCAATTACATTTTGATATATAAGATTTATTTTTATTAAAAAACCTTATTCTATTCTTTGTGAATATAAAGTTGATACTATTAAAGCTTTTAGTGCTTTTATATTTAGCAGTTTTGTTGTTTTTTCAATGAAAGTAATTTTTGGTAGACCTTATTTTTATAGTGTTGATTTTGAAAATATTTTTTACTCAGATAGAGTAGAACCTTTATGAAAACAATATTGATTAGAAACAGGTCATAAAATCAAAAGTTGAGGAGTTATTAATCAAACAACAGGACGTGTAAATGGAGTAGAGTATTTAGAATGATGACAAATAAATAATTTTTTTTCTAATATTGGAGATCTTTTTGCTCCATTAGGAACTGGCAAAGCTGGATGATGAAATTTGGATTTTCCATCAGGTCATATGATATCTTTTTTTACAATGATATATGCATCTTATTTTTTTATTGGAAGAAATAGAAAAATAAATTGAAAAATCTGAAGTGTTGTTATAATTTGATTTATTCATTTAAATATTGTTCAATACACTCAAATAATTTCAAGAACACATTGAATATCTGATACTTCATTTTCTATTATTTTATGTTTAGTAATATTAATATTTAATGGAAAGATAATTGATTTACTTAGACAAAAAATTACTAATAATAAAAAAAATAAAGAGCACAAAGAGAAAAAAGTTGTATAAATTATTTAAAATAAATATTATCTACTAAATAAATTTATTAGTGACATGTTTTTATAATTTTATTACTTGTCTTTCATTTTTTTAAGTGCTAAAATATTTATGTATTTTAGGGCTATATAAGATAGGGGCATTTAAATGAAAATTAATATATTTTTTGGCGTTTTAAGTTGATTAACAGCATTAATATTAAGTTTTTTTGGATTTTTTATGATTGGTGATAAATTTGGTTTATTTAACTCAGTTTTAGGATTTTCATTACTTAGAAATTTACAAATAGTTTCAATTTTAATATTATTATTATTGTTTATTTTTGGAATATTAGGATTATCTATAAAAAAAGGGATTGCTATTCCAACTTTGTATACAATACTGGCTGTAAGTTTGGTAATTATTAGCATAGTTTTTTTAATAAGTTTAATTCAAAAATATTCTTCATTAACTATAAATATATCAGTAATAAGTTTATTTTTAAAAAATATAATAATTTTATCAATTAGTTCAATATTGCTATTAGTTTCAATAGTATTTATTTTTTTGGTTTCAAAAAACAAAGATCAAAAAGTAACAGAAAAAAGCAATGTTTTATCAAAAAGTGCTTTAAATGATTTGTCATCTATAAGTTCTAAAGAAAGTGTAAAAAAAATTCCTGAATTTAATCCAGAATTTACTTCTACTCCAAATGAAAAAACATTTAATATGGTAGATAAACTTGCTAAGTTAAAAGAAGATATTAATAATAATAAATTTCATGAAGAAGAGTTAATAGAAGAAGAAAAAGATAGTTCTTTAGAAAATGCTTTTTTTGATAATAATTCATTAGAAAACATTCCTTTAGAAGATGATTCATATAAAAACAATTCATTAGGTGTTGATTTTTTAGAAAATAATAAATCATCTTCTAAATCAGAAGATATAATTTTACAAGAAAATAAATATAGTGAAATTGAAAATAGTTCAATTGCAAGAAAACCAAATGATGTTATGAAAAATGCAGCACCTGTTAATAATATTCCTAAATTAGAAGAATTGCCTACTATTATAGAACCTAAAGATCCTTATAAACAAACTATAGTTCCTAGAAGATCTGCACAAAGAGCTGGTGAATTTGATCAACCAATTGGTAATGTTGTAAATCCAACTTATGTTCAAAGAAATATTAGAAAAACTCCTAAATTAGATGAAAATTACCAAGGAAAAGTCTTTTTAGGTGATTCTGACAGAATTTGAGAGGCAATGAAAAAACAAAATAGAAAATTGACTCCAAAAAAACTTAAAACAGATCAGGGTTTAAGCAAGACAAATACTGTAAATAATTTGAATAAACAAAAAACAAAAACTATGGATATAAATATTGATAATATTTTAGATCCTGTAAATAATCAAAATGATGAACAATTTACACCAACAATAGATTGAGATGAATAAAATAAAAAAGTTTAAACTTTTTTATTTTTTTTGTACTTTTTATTTTTTATTATGTTATTATCTTTCTTGTCAATGACAATGCCTATTTTAAATGGTTTTTAAGATTTAAAAATTATTTTTTGGTTAAGTTTAACTGCAAAGAAAAATTTAAAAAAAAGTTTAAAAAAATTTTAAAAAAGTATTGCTTATTGGTTTTGAATCATATATATTCTTATATGTCGTTAATTGAGAAAAAAACTAGCGTAAAATGATCTTTGAAAACTAGATAGAACAACAACCAATTAATTTGTACAATTTATACAAGTTCAATTATTTGAGAATCAAGATATAGTCATGAATCAAAATTTTCACATTGATTAAATTTAATGAGAGTTTGATCCTGGCTCAGGATGAACGCTGGCGGCATGCCTAATACATGCAAGTCGAACGGGGTGCTTGCACCCAGTGGCGAACGGGTGAGTAACACGTATCTAATCTACCTTTTAGTGGGGGATAACAGTTGGAAACGACTGCTAATACCGCATACGACATCATTATCGCATGAGAAGATGTTGAAAGGCCCGTTTGGGTCGCTAGAAGATGAGGATGCGGCGTATTAGCTAGTAGATGGGGTAATGGCCCACCTAGGCAATGATACGTAGCCGAACTGAGAGGTTGATCGGCCACATTGGGACTGAGATACGGCCCAGACTCCTACGGGAGGCAGCAGTAGGGAATTTTTCACAATGGACGAAAGTCTGATGAAGCAATGCCGCGTGAGTGATGAAGGTCTTCGGATTGTAAAGCTCTGTTGTAAGGGAAGAACAACTAGAAGAGGAAATGCTTTTAGTTTGACGGTACCTTACCAGAAAGCTACGGCTAACTATGTGCCAGCAGCCGCGGTAATACATAGGTGGCAAGCGTTATCCGGATTTATTGGGCGTATAGGGTGCGTAGGAGGTTAGTTAAGTTTGAGGTTAAAGCCCGGAGCTCAACTCCGGTTCGCCTTGAAAACTGGCTGACTAGAATGCAGGAGAGGTAGATGGAATTCCATGTGTAGCGGTGAAATGCGTAGATATATGGAGGAACACCAGTGGCGTAGGCGGTCTACTGGCCTGTTATTGACTCTGAGGCACGAAAGCGTGGGGAGCAAATAGGATTAGATACCCTAGTAGTCCACGCCGTAAACGTTGAGTACTAAGTGTCGGCATTAAGTCGGTGCTGCAGCTAACGCATTAAGTACTCCGCCTGAGTAGTATGCTCGCAAGAGTGAAACTCAAAGGAATTGACGGGGACCCGCACAAGTGGTGGAGCATGTGGTTTAATTCGAAGCAACGCGAAGAACCTTACCAGGGCTTGACATCCAGTGCAAAGCTACAGAGATGTAGTGGAGGCTAACATTGAGACAGGTGGTGCATGGTTGTCGTCAGCTCGTGCCGTGAGGTGTTGGGTTAAGTCCCGCAACGAGCGCAACCCTTATCATTAGTTACTAACATTAAGTTGAGGACTATAATGAGACTGCTAGTGTAAGCTAGAGGAAGGTGGGGATGACGTCAAATCATCATGCCCCTTATGTCCTGGGCTACACACGTGCTACAATGGCTGATACAAAGAGTTGCAATCCTGTGAGGGGGAGCTAATCTCAAAAAGTCAGTCTCAGTTCGGATTGAAGTCTGCAACTCGACTTCATGAAGCCGGAATCACTAGTAATCGCGAATCAGCAATGTCGCGGTGAATACGTTCTCGGGTCTTGTACACACCGCCCGTCACACCATGAGAGTTGGTAATACCAGAAGCACGTATCTTAACCGTAAGGAGGGAGCGTACCAAGGTAGGATTAGCGATTAGGGTGAAGTCGTAACAAGGTATCCGTACGGGAACGTGCGGATGGATCACCTCCTTTCTATGGAGTATTCGTAGATTAAGAGAAAAAGCTGAGTGAAACGATAAAACAGCTTATGATTATATCTCGTTCTATCTAGTTTTCAGAGATTGTTTTTGTGGGCTTTTTTGCCCAAACAATTTCTGTAAAGAAAATCGTTCTTTGAAAACTGAATATTAGATGAAAATAGACATTTTATTTTTCTTACGTTTATAAACAATATAAAACGTATTAGTAATTTAATTTAGATTAATACTAAGAAAACTAAAATTTCATTAATTTTATAGATTATCTATATATGCAATAGGTTTTTCTTTAGAAAGTATAGTAAGGGCGTATGGTGAATGCCTTGGAAAATGGAGCCGATGAAGGACGTGACTACCTGCGAAAAGTGCCGGGGAGCTGGAAGTAAGCTTTGATCCGACAATGTCCGAATGGGGAAACCCAGCACGATTAATCTCGTGTTATCCATAACTGAATACATAGGTTATGAGAAGGGAACCTTGGGAACTGAAACATCTTAGTACCAAGAGGAAAAGAAAACGAATGTGATTCTGTAAGTAGCGGCGAGCGAAAGCGGAATAGGCCAAACCGGTCTACGGGCCGGGGTTGTAGGACTCATGTTAGAGTTACAAAGTTAGTGTATAGCAGAAGCTGTTGGGAAGCAGTGCCGCAGAGGGTGATAGCCCCGTATGCGAAATGCATTAACCTCGAGTGAGTATCCTGAGTACGGCGGGGCACGAGAAACCCTGTCGGAATCTACCCAGACCACTGGGTAAGCCTAAATACTACCATTTTACCGATAGTGAACCAGTACCGTGAGGGAAAGGTGAAAAGTACCCCGTGAGGGGAGTGAAATAGTACCTGAAACCATACGCTTACAAGAAGTCAGAGCCCGTTAATGGGTGATGGCGTGCTTTTTGTAGAAAGAGCCGGCGAGTTACGATATCGTGCAAGGTTAAGTGGAATCCACGGAGCCGTAGTGAAAGCGAGCCTTAATAGGGCGTTTAGTACGATGTCGTAGACACGAAACCGGGTGATCTAGCCATGAGCAGGTTGAAGTTAGGGTAAAACCTAATGGAGGACCGAACCAACGTTCGTTGAAAAGACCGTGGATGACTTGTGGCTAGGGGTGAAATTCCAATCGAACCCGGAGATAGCTAGTTCTCCCCGATATAGCTTTAAGGCTAGCGTCGAGGTAAAGGATTATGGAGGTAGAGCTCTGAATGTGTGATGGCCCCACCTAGGGGTACTGATCACAATTAAACTACGAATGCCATAATTTCATACTCGGCAGTCAGAACATGGGTGATAAGGTCCATGCTCGTGAGGGAAACAGCCCAGATCAACAACTAAGGTCCCTAAATTTACGCTAAGTGTGTAAGGATGTGGAAGTGCACAGACAGCTAGGATGTTGGCTTAGAAGCAGCCATCATTTAAAGAGTGCGTAACAGCTCACTAGTCGAGTGCTTCTGCGCCGAAAATGTACCGGGGCTTAAGCGTAGTACCGAAGTTTTGGATTTGCAGCAATGCAAGTGGTAGGGGAGCGTTTTAATTGCGATGAAGTTCGACCGTGAGGACGTGTGGAGCGATTAGAAGTGATTATGCCGGCATGAGTAACGTTTGGGAGTGAGAATCTCCCATGCCGTTTGACCAAGGTTTCCTGGGCAAGGTTCGTCCACCCAGGGTTAGTCAGGACCTAAGGCGAGGCCGAAAGGCGTAGTCGATGGACAACAGGTTGATATTCCTGTACCACCTAGTAAAGTGATGGAGTGACGGAGAAGGATAGTGGATGCCGGCTGTTGGTTATGCCGGTCTAAGCACAAAGAGGTGTACGTTGGCAAATCCGCGTACTGTAACCTTGAAGTGTTATGGGGAGTGAACGCTTCGGCTAGTAGCGAAGTCCATGACTCCACGCTTCCAAGAAAAGCTTCTAGCGTTAATTTACTAGGTGCCTGTACCTAGAACGAACACACGTGGTCAAGGAGAGAATCCTAAGGCAAGCGAGATAACTATAGCTAAGGAACTCTGCAAAATCACCCCGTAAGTTAGCGAGAAGGGGTGCTCACTTTATGTGAGCCGCAGTGAAGAGGAAGGGGCAACTGTTTAGCAAAAACACAGCTCTCTGCAAAGTCGTAAGACGAAGTATAGGGGGTGACGCCTGCCCAGTGCCGGAAGGTTAAGAGGAGATGTTAGCTTTGGTGAAGCATTGAATTGAAGCCCCGGTGAACGGCGGCCGTAACTATAACGGTCCTAAGGTAGCGAAATTCCTTGTCAGGTAAGTTCTGACCCGCACGAAAGGCGTAATGATCCCTTCGCTGTCTCGGCTATAGACTCGGTGAAATTTTAGTACCAGTGAAGATGCTGGTTACCCGCAACTAGACGGAAAGACCCCGTGGAGCTTTACTATAACTTAATATTGAATCTTGGTGTAACATGTAGAGGATAGGTGGGAGACTTTGAAGCGGTCACGCTAGTGGCTGTGGAGTCATCCTTGGAATACCACCCTTGTTACATTGAGGTTCTAACCTAGACCCGTTATCCGGGCCAGGGACAGTGTTTGGTGGGTAGTTTGACTGGGGCGGTCGCCTCCTAAAATGTAACGGAGGCGCTCAAAGGTACCCTCAGTACGGTTGGAAATCGTACGAAGAGCGCAAAGGTATAAGGGTGCTTAACTGCGAGACTTACAAGTCGAACAGATGCGAAAGCAGGACTTAGTGATCCGGCGGTCCCGTGTGGAAGGGCCGTCGCTCAACGGATAAAAGTTACCCCGGGGATAACAGGCTTATCTCCCCCAAGAGTTCACATCGACGGGGAGGTTTGGCACCTCGATGTCGGCTCATCGCATCCTGGAGCTGTAGTCGGTTCCAAGGGTTGGGCTGTTCGCCCATTAAAGCGGTACGCGAGCTGGGTTCAGAACGTCGTGAGACAGTTTGGTCCCTATCTGTTGTGGGCGTAGGAAAATTGAGAAGAGCTGTTCCTAGTACGAGAGGACCGGAATGGACGCACCCCTGGTGCTCCTGTTGTCACGCCAGTGGCATAGCAGGGTAGCTATGTGCGGAAAGGATAATCGCTGAAGGCATCTAAGCGAGAAGCCTCCTTCAAGATGAGTTTTCCCATTCTTCGGAAGTAAGATCCCATGTAGACCACATGGTTGATAGGTTGGGTGTGTACGCACGGTGACGTGTTTAGCTAACCAATACTAATAGATCGAGGTCTTTCAAAGAAAAACCAAAACAAATTGCTTGTATAGATATATAAAATCATCTAGTATTCAGTTTTGAGAGTACGATTTAGTTTTCAAAAGAAAACTTAGTCTCTTAGACAAAAAAACTTAAGATCTGGTGGTCATAGCGCTGAGGTCACACCTGTTCCCATGCCGAACACAGAAGTTAAGATCAGCTACGCCGACGATAGTATAATGCAAAAATAGGGCGCTGCCAGTTTAAAAGTTTTAAAACCTACTCTTAAGAGTAGGTTTTTTTATAAAATATTATAGAGATAAGAGGAATTTTTATGTTAGTAGAAGAGATTACAAAAAAATTCAAAAAAAAGTTTATAGAAACTAAAATTGAAGATATTAAATTTAAATGGGAATTTGAAGATTTTTTCAATGTTTTAAATATAAATAACTTCTTTACTATGATGCAAAAACAACTAAAAGTTGAATATAACTTTAATCAAGAAAAAGATATAAAAGAAAAAATAGAAAAAAAAGAAGCTTACTTTTAAAAACATTTGATCAAGCAAAACAAATAAATATTGCTATTTCTGATTTAAATAAATTAAATAATTTAATTCACATGACTTATATGGAAGTTAAAGATATTATTAATAATGGTTTGATTGTTTATTTATTTTATGAAAAATTGCACTGTTCAATAGAATACAAAAATAGTTACTATGATACTGATAAATATTTTTTTCTTAAAATATCAAATTTTGAAAAGAAATTAAATATTTATTTAAATACTTTTATAAAATCTTTTTAGAAACTAAAAAAATATTATTATTTAATTTTTATTGCTTTATTAATTGTTTTAAAATATTAATTTCTATAAAATATTTTAGAAAAGATTGATAATTATGGCAATAAAAAAATTAGATAATGTTATTGAGTTAGTATTTTTTTCAAAAGTTTATTTTGAAATTGAAGAATCTTTTAGTTTTACAAAAATAAATAAGTTTTGATGAAAAAATGTTGTAATACAAATTTATAAATATAAAAATAAGTATTTTATTATTTGTACTTTGGATTTTGGTATTGCAAATGCTAGTATGACAACAACTTATATTTTAAACAAATATAAAAATATAAAATATTTATTAAGTTTTGATTTTATTGATAAAAGATTTACTAATTTACCAAATAATATGAAAATTACTTTTTCTAAAAATTTTTATTATTTAAATGCAGATTTTTCAAAATTTGAAAATACAAATTTAAATCAAATATTTAATGAAAAAAAAGTATTCTCTTTTAAGTCACCAAAATTAAATAATATAGAAAATTTTAAAATGAAACAGTTAGAACTTTTAACTGCTACATCAGATTCAATTAAACCAGGTTTTGATATTAATTTTTCTTTAATAAATTCAGAAAGTTGTGCTATTGCACAAGTAGCATATAAATATGCAATTGATTATGTTTCATTTAATATTTTTCATGATAGTTTTCCTATTTATAAAGTAAATTCAAATAATATTTTAAAGTACTTTGAAAATATAGAATTTTTTAAAGATAGTTTTTATAAAATAATTCTTTACTTTATGAATAATATTAATTGAGATATTAATAAAATATCTGATAGTGTATTTTCATTCATAATAGAAATTTGTAAATGTGATAATTTCAATTGACTTAAATATATAATTAAAGAGTATAAAAATATAAAAGCTATTAATAAAAATACATTATTAATTTTGAATGATAATAAAAAACCTAGTCAAAATATTGAATTTCTTATTTTAAATGATGAGATTAAAGATTTAGAAAATAATTATTTTTCTTATATTTATAAAAAATGCAATAAAATAGATAATATTTTTAAAAATATAAAACTAAGTTATGAATCGCTTTTATTTACACAATCTAAATTTGATTTAAATAAATTTGTATATAAATATTATAGTAATAAAATATTTGATAATTTAATTGAGAAATCAAATATTTTAAAAACTTTAAATAGTAATCTTATAATTAAAGTAGAAATAAATTATTCATTTTTTATATATAATCTCAAAAATAAAGAAGTTATAGATGATAATAAAATTTCAACTTCAGTTTTTATTTTAAAACTTTTAAATGAATTAAATAAAAAGTTACTTAAATAATATATAAAATTTGATAAAGTTCTATTGTACTTTTATTCAAATAATAATGATGAACTTTTATTATCATCATTTAAAGCTAAAGTTAAAAAAGGAAAATTAGTATTTAAAATAGAGAAAAATAAATTAATAAAAAAAATAGGTATAATTCCATATAATTTTAATGATATTTAAAAGAGTTTATAAATTTAAATTTAAATGTAGGGTGAAATTTAATTTTAGGTATATAGATTTTTAAAATTAAAAATAATAAGATTCCAAAAAAAGAATTAATTGGTAAAATTATTATTAGAAAAATTACATTAATGTAACTGTTTAAAATATATTTTTTAAATTCAACTTTATAAAAACTATATTTAGAAAGGTTTTCTTTTCTATTTTGAATGTCATTTACATCAACAATAGTTATTTTTTCATTAAAAAAAACTATATCATCTTCATTTAATTTTTTTAGCATTAATTGTTCTAAAAAACTTAAAAAAGAATCTATAGAGTCATATAGATATTTATAATAATTATTTTCACTATTTTATTGATATCAATAATTTTTATTAATAATGGAATTTTTATTATAGTATGATTTAATTTTTTTAAATGAGTTTTTTGAATAGTTTACTAGAAAGTCATTATTTTCAAAAATACTAGGATTATTATATTTTAAAAATTTAGTTGGTAACATTATAAAATTTAAAATAGTGTTGTATAAATTAGTTGAATTAGAAAGAATTTTAATATTAGAAAGTTCTAAAAATGAGTTTCAATTTTTAAAATTATTATAGTTCAAATCATTTTCAATAGATTTAATCTGACTGTTATATAAATCAGCATATATTAAATCTAGATATTGTTTGTTTTTACTATAATTTATAAAATATCTATTTTTTTCTATATAAGTATTTAAATAATTTTTTACTTCTATTTCTAAGTAATTAATAGAATAATTAATACCATAAATAGAAAGATAAATACTTGCCATTATTAAAAAAATATTAATAAATATATTTACACATAATGTATAAAAACATAAATAAAATTTCATAATTTTAATATCCTCAATAACTAAATTATACACATTTTATTTTTCTATTTTTTTAAAAAATGTTATAGAATTTTGATAGAAGGATATTTATTGAAATGAAAAAGTTATTTATATTTTTTACCTTTTTTCTTTTTATACCCACATTACTAAATTTATATTCTTGTGGATTTAATCAAGAAAAAGAGGGTTATTTTCCAGAAAAAGAAAACATGATAGATATATCAACAATAGAGTCAGATATTAAAGAACCATTACCTTTATCAAATAAATAAGTTTATAAAAAAAGTATTCAAAAATTAATTGAAGATAAAATATTAGGAACAAAATTAAATGTAGATTATGCAATTATATTTAATGATAATGGAAATGATTTTTTTGAAGTAAATGATGATGTATATATAAATGCTATAAAAACATCAAAATTAATTTATTCAAGTAAACCAATAAGAAAAGTTGTAGATTTTATAAGTTTAACAACTTATGAAGATAATATTGATTTGTGTAAACCTCGAACTGGAGAATACATAAAGTCTTCTTTAATAAAGTTTTCTGCATGTATTGAAAAAATTATAATAAATACAAAAAATAATATGGATTTTAAAATAACTTATGAATCTCAAAAAGAAGATATTTGATCTAAAAATGATATAGTTTATATAAACTATATACCTTTTTCAAAAGTATTGAGAGGCTCAATACAGTTTAAATTAATTTTGTTGGATTTATCAACTTTAGATTATTCTGATGTAATTCCAAGAAACAATCAAACAAAAGATAAAGTTAAATCAAATATAATAAATAAAATTAAAAAACATTCTAGAAATGCTGAATTTAATAAGGATTTCTATATAGAGATTAACTCTAAAACAAAACTTTTAAAAGATGGAGATATTGTTACTTTATATGCTGATCCTAATTCAAATATGATTAATGGTGAAAATCAACAATTTATTGTAAAAACTTTTAATTTAAATGATGTAAAACAAGATTTTTATAAATTAAATTATAAATTTAATACCTCTAAAGAGGATATCGAAAATCAGCTAAATTCTTTGCTATATTATCTTATTCCAGAAGCTAAAATAAATGTTGATTATAAAATAGAAATAGAAAATAAGTATTCTGTTTTATATCCTGGAGATAAGATAAAAATTAAACCCATTTCTAGTTCAAAATATATTATAGGAAATCAAATAGTTCTTGAAACTCCTAAATTAGATATAGACTTTATTACTCAAGAAATTAGAAATATTAAAATTAGTATTGGAAATACTAATAAAGATGATTATAAAAAAGAAGTATATGAAAACATCCAAAATGTCTTTAAAGAAACAAAAGTTTTAGATGAATTAACTTTTAATTTTTCAAAATCTAAAGAGTTTATAGTAGGGGATGAAGAAATTATTATAAAAGCAAATTTAAAATCTAATTTATTTCTTCAAAATAATAAATCAATTAAAATTAAAACTAATAAATATAATTCTAAAGATATTAAAAAATTCTTAGATAATTTTTTATTTACTGGTCTTGAAAATTCTATTAATATTACTGCTGGATTACAAAAAGAAGAGGTATCTAAAATAATAAATTCACTTCTTTCCTCTTCTTCTGATTTTAAAAATTTAAAGGAGAATAGAGATTTTAAATTAGAGTTTCAAAGTAATGATAAATACTTAAAACCTAATGAGAAGTTTGATATTGTAGTCTTAAAAGATTCAGACTTTTTAGAGGGTAATTCATTTTTATACAATATTATAGATTATGATTTAAAAGTTATGAAACCTTCTTTTGATAAAATTGAAATAAAAGAAGGAGATTATAAAAAAGATATCAATAATAAAATAAAAGATTTTATTGATGTTGAAGCTCCTTTTATAAATTTTGAAAAAGATATAGAAATAAAGTATACACGAGAAATGAAAGAAAATAATAGTCAAGATCCAAACAATGGTTTAGGAGAAGATAAAGAGTTATTAACTAAAAATGAAAAAGTAGAATTCGTATTAAAGAAAAATCCTTTATTAACTTCAAAAGAGCAAGTATTAGAGCTTTTAACAATTAAATCAACAAATAAATATATAGATTTATCTTGTCTTAACAATTTTAATAAAGTTGATTTTATATCAGAATCAAGTGATTCTACTTTACAAAAATTAGAATATGAAATTACACAAGAATACTTAAAAATTTTAAAAAAAGAAAATACAAAAGAAATAAAGGAATTTAAAGATTATTTAAATTCTAGTTTTGGAACAACAGTTAAAGACTTTTTAAATATTTTACAAATAAATTGATATGTAAAAGAAAAGGACTCTAATGAAAAATGAAAACAAGTAGAAAATAGTTCTTATATTAAAGAAAATGAAATGTATATGGTAAAAATAAGTTTTAAAAAAGAACTCTATTGTTAATTCTTAAAAAATAATTTTAAAGTCTATAATGAAGTTATAATAGATGTAAATATCAATTTAAAATCAGATCAAGAAAAAAATGAAAAAGTCAAATACAATTTATCTATTTATCTTTAATAAGAGAAAATTTATTTTATATTTCTTTTATTAAGTAATTTTTATAATAAGATAACTTTGAAGTTAAATTATAATGATAAAAAAATGAAAAAAGAAAAAAAAGATATAATATCTGCAAAAAATTTTAAACTAAAAAGAGAAAATGACTTTTTCATGGAGTTTTATTTTTCTCTTATTTTTTCATTACTCTTTTCATTTTTTATAATGTTATTATTTTTCTTTTTAAAATATGATTTTAGTTTTATATATACAATAGGTGTAATTTTATTTTTTTCCTTTTATTTAATTAAAAAAATAGAAAAAAACTTTAAAAATAAGAGATATGAGAGAAACTATAAAATTTTAAGGTTTTTTGATTGAAATAAATTTTATATGAAGAATTCAATAGAAACTATAGAGATACTTAAAGTAGATATTAATACTTTTTATATACCTATAATAAGTATTAGTAAACAAAAAGATCCAAAGTTTGATGACATTCAATTTGGGGCTGATAATATAATGGAGGATATCAAAATTATAAAAAAATTTAAAATAAATAATGCTGTAAAATTTAAATTTAAAGAGCAAATAATTCAAATAAGCTATGATGATCTGTTTTTAGATGAAAATACAAATAAAATTTATTGCAAAGTAAAAGTAGAGTTTTTTGATATAAATGTTGATCAAATAGACTTTAATAATTTTTTTGATTTTTATGCAAAAAAGAAAAGTTATAGAATGGAAACTAATAAAAATGTAATTAAATTCACACTTTATAAAGTTATTGGCAGATATGATGATTTAGAAAACTTTAATGATACTAAAAACAGTAAATCTGAATTAGTAGATACAGTATCTATTATACCTGGGCTTTTTGCCATGAGAAAAATGTTAAATGAAAGAGTAAATTCAAAAATGGAAAATATTGTAAAAAAAGATTGTTTTAATTTAATAAATTTTTCTTTTTAGAATAAAATATAAAAATATTTTAACAAATTTAAAAACTTATTATGTACATTTATAATATAATAAGTTTAAATTTGAATTAAAAGGATAAAAAAGATGAGAAAAAAAGTAAATAAGAAAATCTTATTTGGTGTATTTGGATCTTTATTAATTGGAGCTTCAAGTATAGTAACTCCAGTAATGGTTGTTTCAAAAACTCAAAAGGGAGTTTTAAATTATAGTAAAAAATTTAATTTTTCAAATGAAAAAGATATAAAAAATAGTTTTAATAGAGCTAATATTTCAATTGAAACAACAAATAATTATATAAATTCTGTTAAAAATTTAAAAAAATCAAAATTATATTCTAGCTCAACTTCATTACTATAAAATATAATTGAGGTTCAAAATGAAATATCTTTAAGAAGAATTAAACTTTGATATAAATAATGTTAAAAGTGTATTGAAAAAAGATAGTGATACTTATTTAAATTATCAAAAAATTGATGAAAAAAATTATGAATATTTAAGAGCTTTGTATGTAAAAGATAATGTTGATTCATGATCTAGTTTAAATAATGTTAAAAAATATGATTTAATTTATGGTTATTTAAATACAGTTTATGAATCTATTGAAAATTTTTATTATTTATATTATTTAAAACAGCTAATTAATAAAAAAGAAATTGAGACAAGAGAAAGACAAATTTTAGAAAATAATTTAAAAGTTAATAAATTAAGATATGAAATTAAATCATCAAATGAGAGTATTATTAAATCTATTAAAGATACTGATGAATTATTTAATAAAAAAATTAAATTAGATTTTTATGAAAAAATTGTAAAAATATGAGAGGTTATAAAAAGTTTATATATAGGTGTGAGATCATTGACTCTTACTGCAATTGCCGCATTAGATATGACTTTTATACCTATAATTGGTCAAGTTGCATTTGCTTCTGGAAATATTGTTGCTATAGCTGCTTCTGGTATGAATATTGCTTTAAAAGTGGAAACTAATATGCTATATAGTAAAATTGATGAAAATGCACTTAGCATTATTGATTCATTATCTTTTTTAGCAAATATTTATTTATTCTATTCAAAATTTAAACCTCTTACAGAAAATAGAATTATTATAAAATCAGCTTTATTTTTGAAAAAAGTTTTAGGTTTATCAATTTCTTTAATAAAAGCTATAGCTTTAATTACAATAATAACTTGTATTGTTCAGTTGATATTAGTTGATTCAAGCTTTGTAAAAATAAAAGAAGTCAAGAATAATTATATAAAAAGTATATCTAAAGAAATAAATGACTCAATTGATCTTGCAGTTAAAGAAGAAAGAAATAAAATTAAAGAAAAAAATAATTATATATATAAAAAAACTATTAAAATTGATAATATAAGAAAAGAGAATTCTACATTAGAAAACGAAGTTTTAAATATTAAATTGTTAAATTCAAATATTAATTCTGATTTTCAGATTTTTTATAACTCAGTAAAATATATTCCTTCTTTAAATCCAAAAAAAATAAATTTAATTAAACAGAGATCTTTTAAAAAAATTAATAATATTAAAAATTTAAGTTTGTCTAAATTATTTAATGAATTAAAAATAAAAACTCTTGAGAATGATAATAATAAAAATAAAAGAAAAGTTTGTTTAGAATTTTTTGACTCTAAATATAATTATTCTGATAAAAAATATTGAAAAAGCATTTCTAATAATATTATAGAAAATAGTTTTTTAAATTTGTATAATGTTTTATTAAAATAGAAATAAGGTATTAAATATAATGAATGAACAATTATTTAATAATGTTAAAAATATAATAAATGATGATAAAGAAATCAAAAAAGCTGTAAATAAAATAGTTAAATTTAAAATACTTTTTGTACTTTTTTTAGTTTTTTTAATAAGCTTTTGTATATTTTTTAGTGCTTCTTTAATAACTTTTGTTATATTATTTTTTAAAGAAGCCTGACCTATTAAAATTTTACTAAATTTTTTATATGCAATTATCTTATTGTTTATTTTATCTATAATTTATTGAAGAATTTATAAAAAAATACAAAAAATGTCTAATTATGTAAATAAAAAAATTGCTCAAAAAAATGTATTAAATGATGTATATATTAACTATTATTCGTTAAATAAAGAATTTCAAGATATTACTGACTTAAAATTAGTTTATGAAAATTATGATATTAAAATTTTAGAAAAAAATGGAGTAATTTATGATTTTCTAAAAAAGCGTTTTGAAAATTCTTATTTTCAAAATAATTCTTTAAAAGAAGAAAAGTTAAAATTAAATTATTTAAGTTTTAATTATAAAGGAAGAAAAGCTAAATTTTTAATTAAAATGCCTATGGAGTTTTCTTTAACAGAAGAATATAATACAATGGGAATAATTAAACAATTGCATGCTCTTAAAAAAGACAAATTAACTTCTATAATTTCTAGAGATAAATTATTTATTGAAGATTTAAATTTAAAAAAGAATTGTAGTGGTTTTATTATAGCTGAAAAAAGAGGATTTATAAAAGGAGATTATAAATCTGAATCTATTGCTTTTAATAAAAAATATGATACAAATTGTAATTCTACTGATATAAAAGCTAATAGATTTTTAACTGTACAAACTCTAGATATTTTATCAAAACTTGAGGATAAAAATTTATTTAAATTATTATTCAGAAAATGAAAAATTTAAAGATGTTAATAATTTAAAACTTCATTATGAAAATTATAAAGTCATTTTTTTAAGAAAAAATAATATAAATTTATTTTTAAAAAAAAGATATAAAAAGTTAGAAAATAAGAGTCAATTAGATAATGAAGACATTAATTTTTTATCATTTACTTTTAAAGGAAGAGAAGTAAAATATTTAATAAAAAATCCAATATATTCTAGTGATAATTACTATCTTAATCGACAAGCTTACAACTCCATAAGAAATTCTTCAGAATTTTTAGTTTCAAGAGATAAATTAATTATAAAAGATCAATATTTAAAAGATAATTGTAATGGTTTTGTTATTTTTAATAAAAAAAGAAAGTTTAAATCGGGAGATTATAAATCTGAATCAATAGATTTTAATAGTAAATATAAAACAAATGCAGATTCTCTTGATATTAGAGCAAATAAGTTTTTAACTCCTAATGCATTAGACAATTTATCAAAAATAGAGAATAAGAATTTTTATAAAATAGGTATAAAAGATGACCTCTTTTTAAAAAAAGAAATAGTTTCAAAATTAATTTATCCTATTGGATTGTTTAAATTTACTAATTTATATAGTAGTAAAAAATTAGTAAAAATTATTTATAAAAAAATTGAATTAGAAGCTGAATTGCTTTTACAATCTTTAGAATATGTTTCTTTTTTAAAATAAAAAGTAAATATATTAATAATTTTTTTTAAAAACATTTTAGTAAAAATAAAATTTGTTTTATGCTACTTGTGATAAGATAATTTTGTAAGTAAAAGTAAGGAGAAAAGAAATGTGAAGGTTCCCCCTATAGAGGGAACGTTTTTTTTTTTTTTTATCATTTTTTATTTATTCTAATTCTATCATTATTATAAAAATCTAATCATGCTCATGCTATTTTTAAGCATTGATTAATGTTTTCAATATGACATGTTCTTATAGTTTCATCTTTTAAACGACTATGAAAACTTTCATGCTTGCCATTATGATGAGGTGTTCCTGGTTTTGAATAACTTCTAATGATTTGCAAATCATTACATAAATTTATGTATTTTTCAGAAGTATATTGATTTCCATTATCTGAATGTAATAATATTGGACCTAAATATTTTTTATTTTTATATGCCATTTTTACAGCTTCAAGCATAAAATTTGTTTTTTGATTATCTATTATTTTAGATTTTCCTATTATTTCTCCAGTTAAATTATCTTGAACTGTGCAAATATAACCTTTTTTTGTTTTAACTGAAAATTGAGTTATGTCACTAGTTCAAATGTTTTCAAATCCCATTTCTTTTGCTTCTTTAAGATAATTTTTTCTAATAGTTTCTTTATATTTTTTAATTTCATGTTTAGTTTGTTTCTTAATATAATATGCAATATGATTAAATTTTTTAAATATACGTTCTAATTTTTTGTGATTTATGCTAAAAGGGTCAATATAATTCAATTTAAAATATAAAGATCATCTTTTAGCACTATAAGCACTAAGAAAATTATTTTTTTCAATTTCTGAAATCACTAAATTCATAATTCTTGTATCATTGAGGAAATTCATTAAAGTTTTATTTTCTTTATATGTTGATGTTCTATTGATATTTAAAATTTTGCAAATTATTGTTCGATTATATTTCGTATTTATTAATAATTCCTGAATTATTTCTTTTTGGTTTTGCAATTGGAGGCTCATTGCTTTTTTAAAATATTATTCTCCTTAATTAATTCTTTATTATAGTCGAATAGAACTCCTACAAACAAATCATTTGCCTTTTGAGATATGCTGTAATCTATTTTATAAGGCAAACGAGGTTTTGCTTCACTTATCTTTGCATTTTTATATTTGTTAATTATTGTTCCAATTGATCCAGTAGTTGAGTTAAATTTTAATGCTATTTCTTTTATAGAATAGTAATTCAAACTTAATTCAATAATTTTTTTTTTTTTTTTATAATAGTTATGAGTTTAGTTACTCAAAACTATTTATTTAATATTTAAAAAGGAGAAGATAAATTATGAGTAATAACCAAATTTTACAAAAAGAAAATATAAATAAACTAGCTGATACTAAACAAAAAAGAAATGGATTTGGAGAATTTATTTGATATATAAGTTTTATTTTAATAATACCTTTATTTGTTAACATAGCAAATATTAATAAATTAAAAAGATATGATATTAAAGTTTCAGAAGCACAATCTGGAATTGATATACAACTTAAAAAAAGAAGAGATATTTTATTAAAACTTATTGATGCTGTAAAAGATAGAATTAAGTTTGAAAAAGAAATGTTATTAAGTTTAACTCAAATGAGAACTGGAGTTAGTCCTAATGAATTAAATGATAATATGAAACTTTTAGATAAAGTTTCAAAAGATGTAACTATGAGATTAGAAAATTATCCTCAATTACAATCAACTAAATTAGTTCAAGAATTAATGAGTGCTGTTTCTGAAGCTGAAAATGATATTTCAGCATCTAGAAGAATTTATAACTCTAATGTAAGTATTTTTAATCAAACAATTGCATCTTATCCTTTAAACTCAGCTACAAGACAATTAAATTTTGTTTACAAATATTTATTAGAATTTAGTAGTGAAGAATTAGAAGATGTTAAAATTAAATTTTAATTAATAAAAGTTATAAAGGTGAAGTAATTTTTAAATGTTATTTCATTTTTTTTCTAAATACTCATCAATTAAAAATATTTTTACAATTAGTGCATAACATTGAAAATGATATAGGAATGAAAATATGAAAAATAAAATGAAAATAAAAGTAGATACTAATTTATATAGTAAAGTAAAAGAATCAGTAAAATCTGATAATGATTTAAAAAATATCATAAAAAAGATAACAAGAAATAAAAAAATAATAATTATGTTTGAATTTATTTTAATTGCTTTAACAGCTTTTTGAGCTTGAGCATTTATTAAAGCTCTTATTGATAAAAAAGTATTTGGATGATGAATATATTATGTAATTCTTTGCTCAGTTATTATAAATATTCCACTTATTTTTTTAATTAAATTAATTAGTCGATCAAATTATAAAAATGTAGTGATATAAATAAAGCAATTTATAATGCAAATATTTTAAAAGATATTTATAACTACTATTATTCTTCAAATGATAAGTTTAAAGAGTTAAAAAATGTTTCACTTGTTTATTTAAATTCAAATTTAACTTTAGTTAAAAATGAAGGAACAATAATTGAATACTTAAAAACTAAAAATGATAATGAAATCTTTAATAAAGATATTAATTTTTTAAAATTTGAGTATAAAAACAAAGAGTCATTTTTTTATATAGACAATACTTTGACTTTTAACTATACAGATAATGCAAAGTTTTTTCTTTTTGATTCTTCTGAATTTATTTTTATTATTGTTATTTTATGAGCTTTAAAACCCTTCTTAAAAATAACTCTTTTCAAATTATCTTTAGACAGACTTGTAATTAAAGATAAACAGTTTTCTGAAAAATATAAAGGAGTTATAGTATCTAAAAAAGGAAATTTGAACGGTAAATATAAAAATGAATCAATAGAGTTTAGTGAAAAATATACAACAAATGCTGATACAATGGACTTAAAAATGGCAAAATTCTTAGATGTTAAAAGAGTTGATGCATTAAATAACCTTAATAATAAGAATTTTTATAAATTATGAGTTGAAAATGACTTATCTGTAGAAAAAATCTTTCAAAGACAAGAAATTCACCCAATAGGTTTGTTCAATTTTTCAAATATAACAAGTAAAAATAAATTTGCCAAGTTAATTTGTTTAAAAATTCAACTTGAATCAGAGCTACTTCTTAATTCATTGGAATATATAGCACTTTAATTCTTATTTATCAATAAAATATTAAAAATACCAGTTTTTAAATTGTATTTTTAATATTAGCTATCTTAAAATAATATAGGAATAATTACCATTTTAAGTAATTTATATAAATTATCAAGTATAATTAAATTGCTTAAATTTTTATATGAAAGGTGTATTTATGTTGCAAAAAATAAATAAAATTTTAGAGAGTTTTAATGAAAAAATAATAACTATCAAAACAAAAGAGCAATTAGAATTATTAAAAAAGGAGTTTGCAGGAAAAGATTCTCCTTTAAATGATATTCTTAAAAATTTAAAATCTGCTACCTATGAAGAAAGAAAAGAAGCAGGACAAAAAGTAAATGAAATAAAAGAAATTATTTCAGAGAAATTAAGCAATTTAAGTAATAAATTTAAAAATGAAAAACTAAAAAAAGTGTTAGAAATTGAAAAAATTGATTTAACATTATCTGGAATTAACTTAAAAATGGGAACAAAACACCCATTAAACTTAGTTATTGATGAAATATCTTCAATATTTACTGAGTTAGGCTATGAAATGGTTGACGGAACAGAGTTTGAAACAGATGAATATTGTTTTCAAAAGTTAAATATGCCAATAGGACATCCTGCAAGAGATATGCAAGATACTTTTTATATTGATAATCACACAGTTTTAAGAACACATGCAACTAATATGACAGCTAGAATGTTAACACAAGCAGCAAAAACAGGAAACATTAATATGGCTGCTGTAAGTTATGGAAACGTTTATAGACGTGATGATGATGATGCAACTCATTCACATCAATTTATGCAAATGGATTTATTTGCAATTGGAGAAAAAATTAGTTTTGCTAATTTAAAATGAATTTTAGAATATATCTGTAAACGCTTGTTTGGAAAAGGTGCCACTATTAGAATGAGACCTAGTTTCTTTCCATTTACATCTACTTCAGCTGAAGTAGATGTAAGATGTATTAATTGTAGTGGAAAAGGATGTTCAATTTGTAAGTACACAGGATTTATTGAAATTCTAGGTTCAGGAATGTTAGCACCAGAAGTAATGGAAGCAAATGGGTTAGATCCTGAAAAAGTAACAGGTTTTGCAGTAGGAGTTGGTATTGAAAGATTGGCAATGTTAAAATATGGTTTAAAAAATATTAGAGATTTATATGAAAATGATATTAGATTTTTAGACCAATTTAATTTTTTTGGTGATTAGAAAGTGAGAATTATATGTATTTAACAAGAAAATGATTAGAAAAGCTAATTGACTTAAATGGTGTTAAAAATGAGCAAATTACTGTTGCATTAAACTCACTTGGATTTGAAGTTGATTCATTTAAAGATTATTCATCACTAAATGATAAATTGAAAATTGCTCATGTAGTAAATGTTACACCAATGGAAGGAACACATTTGCATTTTTGTTTTGTAGATAAAGGTGATGATTTAGTTTCTCCAATTGTTTTTGGTGCAAACAATGTTAAAGAAGGTCAATATGTTATTTTAGCAGAAGCAGGTAAAAAAATAGCAAATGGTTTAAAGTTAGAAAATAGAGAAATTAAAGGTAAAATGTCTGAAGGAATGATTTGTTCTTTAACAGAAATTGGATTAAATCCAAAAGCTCTTTCAGATAAAGAAAAAGATTGAATTTATCCTATTCTTACAAAAGAAGATACTTATACATTAATAGGAAATGATACAGCATTAGAAGAAATTGGTTTTTTAGATGCTGTTTGAGAAGTAGATTTAACTTTAAATAGAAGTGATGCATTAGGAGCAATGCAATTGGCAAAAGAATTAGCCAATTATTTTGATAAAGATTTAAATGATTTTACAAAAAATTATACTTTTAAAGAAAATTCTTTAAGTTCACCTGTATCTTTAAAAGTTGATAAAGAAGTAGAAAAAGTTGTTAGAAGCGTTGCTATGCAAGTTTTAAGCGTAAAAGATGTTTTAAATATTGGTGAAAAAGAATATAAAATTTATTCAAACCAAGATATTTGATTAAAATTTAATGATTGTAAAACTACTCATAATTTTTGATTAGATTTAGCAAATTCTATAGCAATTGAAACTGGTCAACCAATATTATTTTTAGATCCAACTAAATTAAAATCACAATTAGAGATTAAAAATAATAAAGATTCTAATCACAGTGTAAATTTACAATTGACAAGTGATAAAGAAGTTATTTCAACACTTGGTATTGAAATAAATGAAAAATATTTACCATCAGTAGATTCAAAAGAAATATTGATAGTTTATTTATCATTAGATCCAATTTTTATGAGAAAACAACAAAAAGAATTTAATATATCAACAATTGATTTACAAAGATATATGAAACCAATAAGTTCAAAATTGTATAAAATAGCTCAAAATAGAGTTATGTATTGATTAGATCAATACAATATTTATCAATCAAATAGTAAATTAGAAGTTATGAAAGAATTAAATGAAAAACAAGTAGAGGTTAATGTTAAATTAGAATATATTCATAAATTAATGGGTGTTAAATTAACTGGAAAAGAAATTAAAAACTTGTTTAAAACATTAGATTTTGAAATTACAGATAAGGGAGAAGAATTGATATTTAAAGTTGATGAACTAAGAACTGATATTGTTCATAGTGCAGATATTGTTGAAGAAATAATTAGAATTTATGGTTATGATAATGTTAAATCAATTCCACCAGAAATTCTTTCAGACATTAAGAGTAAAAAACTAGATTTACGTTTACAAAAAAAAAGTGAAAACTATTTATTAGGTCTAGGATTTACAAATATTAAAACTTATTCACTTTTATCAAGTGAAATAGTGGAAAGATGAAATTTATTTGAAATTAAAAAACCAATAAATTTAATGAGTCCATTGAGTAAATTAAGAGAAACTTTTAGATTAAGTTTATCTAAATCAATTATAGAAATAGCTTCATTTAATTATTCAAAAGGTAATAAAAATGTTAAGTTATATGAATTTGCAGATATTTATGATATGGATAATTTAAGACAAAGACATTTAGCAGTATTAATTTCTGGAGATGTTATCAATCAAAAAAGTTATAATCTTTCAATAAAATCAAGTTATGCTTATTTAAAAGGTATTTGTGATTCAATTTTACAAACAACTTATAATCTTGATTTAAAAGAAGTTCAATTTGATTTGAATGAAAAAACATCAAGTGATATTCATCCTTTTATTAATGCAAAAATTATTTATAAAGGTAAAACTTTAGGATTTATTTATAAATTAAATCCTAAATTTGAACAATCACAAAAATTGGATTCAACTTTTGTTTTAGAATTAAATATAACTGCACTTCAAGAAATTAAAAATTCATTTATTAGAGCTCAAGAAGTATCAAAATTCCAAAAAACAACAAGAGAGGTATCATTTATTCTTAATTTGAAAGATAAATATTCAGAAATTATTAAAACTATTATAAATGACGTTAATTTTTTAAACAAAGTTGAACTAATAGATATTTATCAAGATGAAATACTAAGAAATTCAAACTCAAAATCAGTATCTGTATCATTTGAATTCAACAGTGTTGAAAAACAATTAACTGATCAAGAAGTTCAAAAAGAATGAGATAAAATATTAAGTAATTTATCAAAATTAAAAATAGAGGTAAGATAATGCTTAAAAAAGAAATTGAACTAAAAAAAGTTATTAATTTAGATAATGAACTTGAAATAAATTCAAATTTAAACATAAATCATGATTTGATTAAGTCAATTGATAAAGTTTATATTAAAGGTACTTTAAATTATCAAGATCTAATAAAATCAGTTATTGTTAATGCAAAAATAACTGCATCAATTTCTGCAATTGATGCTCGAGATGGTAAAGATATACAATTATTGGATCAAATTTATAATTGACAAGAAGAATATTATTTTGAAAATGTAAATGATGATCAACACAATATTGTATTAGGCGATAAATTTAGTATTTTAGACTATGCAATTGAACAAATTTTTTTAAATATACCTATGAATTTAACTAATAATTATGGTAAAATTTTATTTGTCGGTAAAAATTACATACTTATGTCTGAAGAAGAATACCAACAAGAACAAGAAAAACAAGTAGATTCAAGATGAGAAAAATTAAAGGAATTTAATTTTGAAAAATAAGTAACGGAGGTGTCAACATGGCTGTACCATTTAGAAAAACCAGTAAAGCTGCTAAAAATAAGAGAAGAAGTCACTTGGCTTTAGTTAGCTCAGCAATTATTTCATGTCCAAACTGTGGAAGTATGATTAAACCCCACAGAGTTTGTCGTGAATGTGGTTACTATAAAAATAAAGAAGTTAAAAAAGTTGATTAATTAATAAAATAGAGCACTTATTTAGTGCTTTTTTTGTACTTTGTTAGAAAATATTATTATTTTTAAGTATTAATTATTTTTTGCAAAATTTGTCGATTAATTTTCTAGGAGAAGAAAATATGGCAAATAATATTAAAGAAATATCACAAAGAATTATTCCTTTATCAGCACTAAATTCACTAAATGAAAATGGTTTCAATAGTATTTCATATGAAATAGATGAAAAAACATTTTATGAAATAGTTGAAAATTCAGATCCTTGATTATCAGTTAATTTACTTAGAAGTTTCTATTTTTACTATAAAATATACTTAAATAAATATTTTATAAAACCTTTAATTTTTAAAAAAAGTTCCTCGATTAATGAAATATTAGAAAATGAAAGAAATTTAAAAATAAAAATCGATAAAATAATAAACTTTTTAGAAAGAAAAATAATTCATTAAAAAATGTCTGTTTTGGGCATTTTTTTAATTATTTTGTGGGAGCAAAAAATTAAAAAATACTTGATTATGTAATAAAGTGGTATATAATTGTATATGTGTGGGAGAAAGTGGGGGGATTATTTATGTTATTTGGAAAATTTGAACATAATTTAGATGATAAATCTAGATTGACAATACCTTCAAAGTTACGTAATAATTTGGGCGAACTTGTTTATGTAACTAGAAGTATTGATGGAAATTGTTTAGAAATTAGAACACCAGAAAATTTTAAAGAATGATATAGTGAATTAAAGTCACAAAGTTCACTTTCTTCTTCAACACGTACTGTAGTTAGAACAATTTTTTCAAATACTGATGAATTATCAATAGATAATGCAGGAAGAATTAAACTTCCATTAAATTTATTAGAAGAAGTTGGAATTACAAAAAATGTTCAAATCACTGGGGCTGGTGAATGAATAGAAATTTGAGATAAACAAAAGCATCATAATTATGATAAAGATGCTAAAAATCAGCTAGTAGATGCAGCTGAGAAATTGGGCGGAGTAAATTAATGGCACAAGAACATACATCTGTTTTACTTAATGAGTCTATAGAAATATTGAATATAAAGAATAACGGAATATATGTTGACTGTACTCTTGGGCGAGCAGGTCATAGTGCAGAAATTTTAAAAAAAATAGATCAAGGACATTTATATGCAATTGATCAAGACGAAGAGGCAATTGCAATAAGTAGAAAGAAACTTGAAATTATATCAAGTAATTTTACTATTTTAGAGGGAAACTTTGCAGATATTAAAGTATTGCTTTCTTTAAAGGGTGTAAAAAAAGTAGATGGTATTTTATATGATTTAGGAGTATCAAGTCCTCAATTTGATAAAGCAGATAGAGGATTTAGTTATCGTTTTGATTCAGAATTAGATATGAGAATGGATCAAAAAAATACAAAAATCACTGCAAAAAATGTAGTTAATAGCTATGATGAAAAACAATTAGCTGAAATTTTTTTTAAATATGGAAATGAAAAATTTTCATGAAATATAGCAAAAAAAATAGTTGAAAAAAGACAACTAAAAGAAATTAAAACTACTTTTGAATTAGTAAATATTATAAAAGAGTGCTTACCTCAAAAAATTCTTAAACAAAAAAAACATCCTGCAAAAAAAGTTTTTCAAGCTTTAAGAATATATATTAACAATGAACTTGAAGTATTAAAAAGATCTTTAAGTAATTCATTAGAATTATTAAATCCAGGAGGAATTATTGTTGTAATAACTTTTCATTCCTTAGAAGAAAAAATTATTAAAGATATTTTTAAGACTAAAACAATATCAAAAGAGGACAAATTCTTAAGTAAACTTCCTGTTTTTGTGGAAGCTAAAAAAGATTATGAACTTGTTATTAAAAAACCAATTTTACCACAAGAAAAGGAATTAGAAAAAAATAGGAGAGCTCATAGTTCAAAACTTTGAGCAATTAGAAAGGTAGGCGAGTAAAATGTACAATGAAACTTATGCAGCAATTGAAATTAGCAAAAAATATATTAAATTTGTTGTAGGTAAATATAAACAAAATATTGGATTAAAAATTGTTTTTAAAGAAAGAGAAAAAAGCAAAGGTAATTGACTTACAGAAAATAATGATATAGTTGATACAAATCTTGTTGCTCACAGACTAATAAAAATGATAAATAAATATGAATCAATGTATAAAGAAAAAATTAAAAGAGTTTCAGTTGTTTATCCTACAGGAACACTTCAAATTAAAGAAGCTTCACCAAGCATTTTTATTGAAACTCCAGATAAAATAATAAGACCAGATCATATTAGAACTCTTTATAAAGATGCAAAAAGAGTTATTTTTAGTGATAATCAAATTGTTACAAATATTAAACCATATGAGTTTAGATTAAATAATTCTCACAGTGTTGCAAAACCACCAATAAATATAAAAGCAAATATCCTTTCTATGAATGCAAAAGTATATACTGCAGAAAAACATGTTGTTGATTCATTTGATAGAGTTTTAAAAACTTTAAATATAGAAAAATTAACTGTGGCAAGCCAACTATATTCTTTGGCAAAACAATGTAACGAAGGATTAAACTTTAGACACACATTTACTTTAATTAATTGAGATTGAGATTGAGTAGATATTGGATACTTTTCAAGAGAAACTTTGGTAAAAAAAGAGACTATAAATTTTGGTATAAAACATATTATTGAAAATTTAGCTACTAAAATGGCATCAAAATTTGATATTTCAAATAAATATATATTTAAACTATTAAATTTTTCTTCAACAACATTAGATAACATAGTTATTTATAGAAAATATATATCTAGTGAAAAAAGAACATATGAGTTAAAAACAATAGATATTAAAAAAATGTTGCTTGAAGAGTTAAATGTAGTTATTGATAAAGTTGACGTATTAATTGAAAGAGAAATGAGTGCTGTTAAAAACTTTAAAGTTTATCATACAGGTAAAATTACTGAAATTGCAGGATTTGAAAAAATCTTATTAAGAAGTAAATATAAAAATATTTCAGAAGCATATTATTCATTAGTAACTGGTGCAAGTGAAATTTGAACAACTTCTCTTTGTGGAATTATCAAGCATTCTCGAGCAATAAATAAAAATCAAAAAGAAATAAGAACAAGTACAGAAATTTATCATATGCCATTTTTGGATAATCCAAATCAAGTTCAAAACTATCCAAGAATGCAAGGAATGCCTATGTCACAAAATAGAGCAATGACAGAAAAAGAATATATGATGCAAAATCAACAAATGAATTATCAACAAAATCAACAAATTAACCAGCAATTCAATCAACAAATGTTAGTTCAACAAAGTTATCAAAATAATGAAAACTTTTTAAAAAATGGTATTATTAATACGCAAAGAAATAAATAATAAGGTGAGGAAAGAAATATGTCTACAAAATTAGAATTTAATCAAAATGCCAAGATTAAAGTAATTGGTGTTGGAGGAGGAGGTTGCAACGCTGTTAACAGAATGGTTGATGATAACGTTCAAGGTGTTGAATTTATTGTTGCAAATACTGATGCTCAAGTTTTATCTTCAAGTACTGCTTCAACTAAAATAATTTTAGGTCAAGAAGTATCAAAAGGATTAGGTGCTGGAGCAAATCCTGAAATTGGAAAACAAGCTGCAATTGAAACAGAAGAAGAAATTAAAAAAGCATTACAAGGATCAGATTTAATATTTGTTGCTGCAGGAATGGGTGGTGGAACAGGTACTGGTGCTGCTCCCGAAATAGCAAGAATAGCTATGGAAACTGGAGCTTTAGTTATTGCTATTGTTACAAAACCATTCAGATTTGAAGGAAGATTAAGAAATTCTTATGCTGTTCAAGGGTTAAATGAATTAAGAAAGTATGTTGATTCAATTATTGTTATTTCAAATGATAGATTATTGGAAATTATTGGTGGAATTCCAGTTCAAGACTCATTTAGAGAAGCTGATAATATTTTGAAACAGGGAGTTCAAACAATTACAGATTTAATTGCAGTTCCTGCTGTAATTAACTTAGACTTTGCTGATGTAAGAACTGTTATGAAAGGTAAAGGAAATGCTTTATTTGGAATTGGAATTGGTTCAGGAGAAGATAAGGCAATTGAAGCTGCAAATAAAGCTATCACATCATCTTTATTAGAAACTTCAATTCGTGGAGCTAAAGATGCAATTATTAACGTAACTGGGGGAAAAACTGTTTCGTTAAATGATGCATATGATGCAGTAGATATTGTTCAACAAGCAAGTGGAGAAGATGTAAATATAATTTTTGGTATAGCAATAAATGAACATTTAGATGATGATCTAATTGTTACTGTTATTGCAACAGGATTTGATGATGAGTACATACCACCAAAAATTATAAGTGATAACTCTTCACAAAAATCTAATGAAAAAAAGCATTTATCAAGTCAACAAGCTTCTTATCAAAAAGAACCAATTGAAACTGTTTATGAGCAAAGAACTTCATTTATAGCAAATCAAGATAAAAGACCAGAATATGTAAAACAAATGGAAGAAGAAAATAAACAAGATCAAGATAGATTGGTTCAATGAAATCAAGAAAATGTTGATTTAGAACCTAAAGTTGCACAAAAAATTGAAGATTCAGTTGAAGATGAAGATTTTCCAACATTTTTAAGAAAAAAATGATAAAAATATATAGTTTATTTTTATCAAATTACATAAATTTCATATTTTAAATAAACATATAATGTTTATTTTTTTTATTTTCTTTCTTATATTGTTGAAATTATAATAACCTTTTGCTATTATCTATATAGGCAATGAAGGAGACCAAAAAATGCAAGTATTATCAAATATTAAAAAATTTAATAATCCGATTGCCTTTTTTGCGTTTTCTACATTGTCATTTAAAAATAAGTTTTTTAAAGATAATGCGAACTTAAATATTAAAATGGCTATGTTATGCGCAAAACAACACATGGCGAAATGATCGTAATTGTTTATAGATAGACAATGTTTTAAATGATATTTACAATAAAAAACTGATTTTATTAATGATATTTATTATTTAAAAGAGTGATTTATTTTATAAACAGTTAGGATTTATTATGCCTGTACTTTTTAAAAATAGATTACTCTTTTTTTATGAAAAAATTACACTCGTAGTGTAATTGCAATAATAATTGCAGTTATTGTAAATACCAAGCAGACTAATAAGGTTATTTTAGAAATTCTTCTTAAAAAACCTTCCTCTTCTGATAAAGTAGTTTGATATCGTCTTCTTGCATCATTATAAAACTTTGCAACTTGCTTATTTTTGATTCAACCTATAATTAATCAAATTAATATAGCAAGTAAAGCAAAAGCTGTTATAATTCACTCAGATTTTTCTAAGCTTTTAAAAACAAAAATCCCAATGATGAAACTAAAACCAATAAGAAATAAACTTATTGAAACAGCAATTAGATAGTCATATCATCTTAGTTTCTTTGAATCTATATATTTGGTTTGTGAACCAATTGGATCTTTAGAAATTTCACTAACTTTATCTTTTACTTGTTGTGAATGAGCTTGTTTCTCATTCTCACGTAAATCTTTTAATTTTTGAAAATTACTTGTTTTATTTTTATCTTTCACAGTATCACCTTAATATTTATTATATAGGTTTTATAAGATAAAAATAAAATAGAAAGGACAACTTAAACTTATGGAAACAAAAGTTAATGGCTCAGAGTCAAACAGTGATAAAAGTAAAAACTCCCTTTTGGAAATGTTTGATGAAATTAGTTTAACTGAAGAAGTTAAGCAGACAAAAACTAGCCATTGAAATACTATAAAAAGTGTATTTAGACGTTCAAATGCATCTTTTGATGAATTTATGCAAAAAAATCCACTTTTATCATATTCTATTAAAAGAATAATTTATGCATTTATAACGTTATATATTGCAATTGCATTTGTGTTTGTAATATTAAGAATTGTGACTACTGATGGTGCATATTTATCAGATATTGATTTAGCAAAACATGGTATTGTATATGGTACTCCAGAATATGAAAGACTACTAGAAAATAGAATGAAAATGTTTGGTGTGTTTGGACCAATGATTCAACAAATGTTTATTTATTTAAGAAATATTACACCATTTATACCTAAAACAATTCTTCAAAATCCTATAATTGATGATCAAACTCAAGCTATAACAGGAAATCCAGTTACAATGTGATTTTATTTAGGAGTATTTATGAATAAAGCTAGTGGTGGTGTTCCTGGAACACTCGTTCAAGATGCTTTTGCTAAATCAATTCCTATATCATTTAAAATTGGAGGAATTGCTGTTGCATTATCATATTTTTTAGGAGTACCATTAGGTATTTTAGCTGCTAAAAATAAAGAAAAGTCAGCTGATAATGCAATTAATGGAACAAGCTTAATTATTAGTGCTATTCCAGCATTAGTTATAATAGGTTTGTTATATAAAATGTCAATATATGTATTTGGAGCTCAAGGATCATTTGAAGGATCAAATTTTGAAACAAAAATATGGATAGTTATTGGAGTAATGTTATTAATTATGCCAAAAATTATAGTAGATACTAGAAGATTTGTTTTAGACGAAATGACTGCTGATTATGCTAAATTTGCATTATCAAAAGGATTAAGTGAGAAATATGTTTTCTATGTACATATTTTTAGAAATGCAGGAGTTAGATTAATTAAAACTCTACCAGAAGTATTTATATTAACATTATTTGGATCAAGTATATTAGTGGAAAGACACTGATCAGTTGATGGTATGAGTAAATTTATTCTTAATGGTGTAGCTAATAAAGATACATTTGTTGTTTTAGGATATATATTTGTATCAGCTTCAGCAGGAGTATTCTCAAGTCTAATTGGAGACTTGCTACTTGCTACATTAGATCCAAGAATAAAATTAACAAAATAGAAGGGAATTATTTATGGAACAAAAACAATATACAAATGAAGAAATGAATTCTATAGATGGTTCACTCTTCAAAATAATTGGTGCAAAGCACGAAGAAGCAGAAAAAATTACAAATAAACCATACAGTTATTGAAAATCAGTATTTGCTAGAGTTAGCAAATCAAAAACATTTATTATTTCATTATTTTTATTAATAGTAATAATTATAATGGCATTTTCAATTGGTATTGGTAAAGAACCTGTACCAATTGAAAGACCAGGATTTGACTATGAAGCACCAAGCTGACAGCATATATTTGGTCTAGGGCAATTTGGAGAAGATTTATGAACTAAAATGTGAATTGGAGCAAGAACAACATTGATATTTACTTTCTTTATTGCTTCAATTCAAATAATATTGGGAATATTATTAGGTTCAATTTGAGGATTTTTCTCAAAATTAGACTTAATATTTATTGAAATTACAAGGTTTTTAACTCTTATTCCTTCACTAATCTTATGATTAATAATTATTTTCTTATTTGGAGGAACTACATCGATTCCAGTATTAATATTTGGTATATCACTTACCAGTTGAATTACTTTAGCAGCTGTTATTAGGGTTCAAATTATGCTTGTAAGAAATGCTGAATATAATATTGCATCAAAAGTATTAGGAACACCAAGTTCAAAAATTATTAGAAAAAATATTATGCCAAAGATTTTACCAATAGTTATTCAAACATCAACATTTGCAATACCAACAGCTATAGCTATTGATGCATTACTTGCATACTATAACTTCGGATTTGTAACTAATACATTAGATCAAGCGTCTTTAGGATCAATATTAAATGAATTGTTATCTGGATCAGATTGAGAAGTGTATCCACACTTATTAATTATTCCTGTAGCATTTGTTGGGGGAATATCATTATTATTCTTCTTGGCAGGTAAAGTATTTGCCGATTCATTAGATCCTAAAACACATAGATAGGAGATAAAAAATTATGAATAAAGAAAATAGAATTATATCTGTTCGTGATATGGAAGTTAAATTCCAAGTTAGAGGTAATTTTTTAACTGCTATTAGAAATGTTGATTTAGATTTATATGACCAAGAAATTCTTGCAATTGTAGGAGAATCTGGAAGTGGTAAATCAGTTATTACAAAAACGTTTACAGGTATGTTAGAAGCAAATGGTTGAATAAGTAATGGTTCAATAGTTTATAGACCAAATAAAGAAACATTAAGCGATGAAAATCCTTACTTTAAAGAACCAATTGATATTGTAAACTTACAAAGTCCACTTATTTCAAAAGATGTTATTAAAAGTATTGTTAAAATAAATAATGAAAAAATTAAAGAATTATTAAAAGAAATTAAACAATTATATAAACTAAATCCTAAATATAAAGGCAATTTAGAAAAACAAGAATTAACAAAAATTAGATTAGAAAAATATATTGAACAAGAACAAAATGAAAGAATTTTATCTGGTTTAAATAAACAATTACAAAAAATAAAAGAGGAATTAGAATCTAGCTTAATAGATGAAGATAGTATTTTATCTATCAAAGAAATTAATAATAACAAATATAATTTATTATTATCAAAAAGAAAAGAACAATTAATAGCTCTTCAAGAAAATATAGGATTTAGATCAAATAATCGACATGCTAATAGAGTTATTAGACATAATTTAAAAATTAAAGCTATAGAAGAAACTATAAAAATAATTAATGATAATTCATATAGAAATAAACTAGTAGCATTAAAACTTGAAAATATCTTAAAATTAGAAATGGATATTAATAAAGTTAAACCATTAAATATGAAAATTAGAAATACTGTTTCTAAAATTATTGAAATGATTGAAAAATTCATTGAAACAAAAGAAGTATGAAATGATGAGCAAAAGAAATATGTACTAAATTATTTCTTAGATAAAAAATACTTAAATAGATTTGAAAATGAATTGCAAACTATATCTTTGTCAATAATTCAAAAAAATACTTTAGATAAAGATCATTTTCACAATATTTTAGTTGACTGAAAAAGAATTAAACACAGTGATATGGTAAATAAAATGAAAGCTCTAAAGGAAATTAGAAAATTAAGAGGTAAAACTATATCAACAATTTTTCAAGATCCTATGACTTCATTAAACCCACTATTACCTGTTGGTTTTCAAATTACAGAAGTATTAAGAAAACAAATACGATTAAATAGAAAAGAAGCAAAAGCAGAGGCTATTGAATTATTAAGAAAAGTTGGAATTCCAAATCCAGAAAAACGTTTTAAAGATATTCCTGGAAGATATTCAGGGGGAATGCGCCAAAGAGTTGTTATTGCAATTGCTCTTGCTGCAAGACCTAAAATATTGATTTGTGATGAACCTACAACAGCACTTGATGTTACAATTCAAGCTCAAATTCTTGATTTGATTAAAGAATTACAACAAGAATATAAATTCTCAGTAGTATTCATTACTCATGATTTAGGAGTAGTTGCTAAAATAGCAGATAGAGTTGCAGTTATGTATGCTGGACAAATTATTGAAGTTGGAACAGCAAGAGAAATCTTTGATGATCCAAAACACCCTTATACATGAGCACTATTATCTTCATTACCTCAATTAGGTAAAAAAGGTGACGATTTATTTTCAATTGAAGGAACACCTCCATCACTATTTAATGAAATTGTGGGAGATGCATTTGCTCCAAGAAATAAATATGCATTGCAATTAGATTATATTAAACAACCACCAATGTTTAAGGTTTCTGAAACTCATTTTGCAAAAACATGATTGCTTGATCCAAGATCTCCAAAAGTAGAAAAACCAAAAGTTTTAAATAACTTAAAAAAACGAATAGAAGAAGCAGAAAAGGTAGGATAAAACTATGTCAACAAATAAAGAAGTACTTTTAAATATTAGGGATTTAGTAATTGAATTTCGAAATAAAGGTAAGAAATTTAGAGCTGTTAAAGAAACTAGTTTTGATATCTACAAGAGAGAAATATTTGGTTTAGTTGGAGAATCTGGAAGTGGAAAAACTACAATTGGTAGAGCAATAGTTGGTGTACAGCCTTTAAAAGACGGTGCTATCTATATGGATGATAATATTGTTGCTGGTCGCCCAACAAGTTTATATAAATTAAATAAAGAAATTTCTAAGAAGTTAGAAAATATGTCATATAAAATGAATATAACAACAAGAGAAATTCAATCAAGAATTGATGGATTAAAAGCTTTTTATGAAAAATTTTTAGAAAATCAAAGAACTTTAAATAAAGAAGAATTAGAAAAATATGTAAAAAGTTCAAGATTAGATTATTTAAAAAATATTTTATTAGAAAACTTAAAATATATAAATTCTATTATAAAAAATGAAGATAGAATGATTAAATTTATAGATAATTTAAATTATTATGTACCTAAAGTTTCAAAAAAACTTGAAAGTTCAATTCTTTCAAAACTTAAAGAAACAAAAAAAGCAATTATTTCTATGAAAGATAATGCTGATGAAATTTATTTACAAATAAAAGAAATTAAAAATTATAGAGAATCAATTCAAGAAGTATCTGCTGATAAAGTTGATTTAGTTGTTAAAAAAATTTTAGAATTATGAAAAGTTATTACAGATAATCACAAGGAGTTTTTATCAAAACTTTCTTGAGCTAAATCATTACAGTTTCAATTAAAAGCTCTTTCTTCTCCTATGAGTAAAAGAGAAAAATATGTTAGTTATTACAACTCATTAATTTATGTAAAAAGAAGTGAATTTTTTGAGGAATGTAAAAAACAATTTGAAAAAATGAAACAAGAAGGAATAGATTCATCTGATAAAGAATATAAAAAATTGGAGTACTTTATAACAGATTTTTGATCAAAGAAAAATTTAAATTTAAAGGCATGTAAGAAAATTTTAAAATCTTTATCAGAAGAAAAAAATGTAAATGAAGAAATTAATTTATTAATTTCAAAATTAAAAAATACTGATTTTGAAAATTCTTTAAAAGAATTAGTTTCTAATGAAAAAAATATAACTGATAAAAAATTAGAATCATTAAAAACTGAATTTGAGTATATATCAAAAATAATAAATAAAAATATTATTAAAGATAAAGAACTAATTGAAACATATTATTCTTTAAAAGGTATAGAAAATATGTATACACCAGAAGAAACTGAATCATTTATTGATTTAACAGAATTTTTAGAATTACCTTCAATTGATGAAATAATTAAAGAATCATTCTTATTTAAAGTTCAATCAAAAGAACAAAAAAGAGAAAACAGAAAAAATATACAAATGATTTTCCAAGATCCAGGTTCATCGTTAAATGATAGAATGGCAATTGAAGAAATTATTGCAGAGGGTATGGAAAACTTCCCAGAACTTTATAAAAGTGAAGAAGAAAAAGAGTTATATGTAAAAGAATTTAATGAATTAAATCCAAATGAAAAAATCACATTTGATGATGCAACTCCATCTAAAGTTAAAAAAAATATTATTTTAAAACTTGTTAACTCAGTAGGATTACTTACTGAACACTTATCAAGATATCCTCATGAGTTTTCAGGGGGTCAAAGACAACGTGTTGGTATTGCAAGAAGTTTGGCAATGCAACCAAAAGTTATTGTTGCAGATGAACCAATATCTGCTTTAGACGTTTCAATTAGAGCACAAGTTTTAAACTTATTTAAAAAGTTTCAAGAAAAATTAGGTATTACTTATATTTTCGTTGCTCATGATTTATCAGTTGTTCGCCATATTGCTGATAGAATAGCTGTTATTTATCATGGACAAATAGTTGAAATTGCACCAGCAGAAGAGTTATTTAAAAATCCTCTTCACCCATATACTAGAGCATTGCTATCTGCAATTCCTATACCAGAACCAGAATTAGCTAAAAAGGCAAAATTAGTTGTTTACAACCCAGAAGAAGAACATAAAGATTACATATTTGATATGCCATATTTTAAAGAAATAAGAAAAGATCATTTTGTATGAGCTAATAAGAGAGAAATTAGTGAAATTAAAAAATCACTAAAAAAATAAAACAACGAAAGGAAGAATAAAATGTCAATATGATATAAAAAAACATTAGGATTACTTGGATTAGGGTTAGCAATAACAATGATTTCATCTTCAGTTGTTTCTTGTGGTGTAGCTTCTTTTGATGCTATTTTAAACAGATCAGTTTCAACAGATAAATATTATACAAATTATATAGCAAACTTAACAAGTTGAAATACAGCTCATTCAATGCAAGTATCAGATTCACTTATTTGATCAAATACTTATGATACTTTTCTATCTACAGATCAATATGGAAGAATCTTTGGTTCTCTTGCAGTAAGTGAATTTGGAGAGCAAAGTTATGAGTCTAAGAAAAAAATTTTAACAGTAGGTAAATCTGAAAATGATTCTAAAAAATGAACTTATGCTTTAAGAGAAATGAATTGAGTTGATAATAATGGAAATGTAGCGTATAAAAATGCTGACGTTGTTGAGGGAGTTAAAAATGCAGCAAAATATGCATTAAATCCAAAAAATAACTCAGATGTTTCTCTTTTATGAGTTTCCTTTATAAAAGGAGCTAAAAAAGTACAAGAATTCTATTCTAAAGGTGAAACAGCAAAAGTAGAACAACTTATTAATAGTAATGAATTTGGTATACAAAGTGGACAAGAATGAAAAGGACACAAAACAATTGTTTTTGAACTTACTAAATCAGCTTCTTATTTCGAGAGTTTATTAACTTATTCAGTATTTTCACCAATACCAGATACTTATAAAACAACTGTTAATAGCTATAAAAATGCTTTATTTAATGGAGCTTATTATGCAGTTAAAGCTGATCCAAACTCAGAAATAGTTTTAAAGAAAAATCAAAATTATGTTCTAAAAGATAGTACAAATATAGAAGAGTTACATTTTAGTTATTTAGATGATGGTTCTTCATCAAAAAAAAGAACATTATTTGAATCAGGTTCTAGTAGTTCATTTGAACTTAAATCTGATGATTTAAAAGGATGAGACAAATACATTGGAAAAGGTGAAGAGAAATATTATGAGAAACCAAATTTTGGTTCTGCATATGAAACTCAATCTCCTGATAAAGCTGGTTCATTTTTGATAATTTATAACTATTATAATTCAAACATTGATGATGGTTCATTATCATCAAATGAAAGAGAAAATGCTTTAACAGCTTCAAAATTGTTACAATCATCTGCTGCAAGAGCATATATTTCAACAACTTTAGATAGATCAGAAATGGTGAGATTTTTCTCAAAAACAATTGATCAACCAAATCAAAACTCACAAATGTTAAGAAATACTTATACAGGAACTGGAGTTGCTGCTGATGAAAAGCTAGTTGATTATACAAAATATATTGCAGCTCAATATGAAAGTAATTATAAAAAAGTATCTAAAACTATAACTGCAAGCAATGATTTAACTGCATTAGATGATGGTCAAGATCCATTTAAAGATAATTCAGAAAAATTAGTTGGTAAAACTAAAGAACAATTAAAAGAGGAAATATTAAAATTTATAAAAGAAAATAATTTAAAAACTCAAAATGTAAAAGGTTATAATGGACAAAGAGTTGTTTTGAAACTTATTTTAAATCCAAAAAGTAATACTTTACAAAATCCTTATATTAATTTAATGATAAAAAAATTTAATTCAATTAGTGATAATCCACTTTATATTGAAACTAAGACTTTATCATCACAGGATGAATATCTAACAGCAGGATCAAAGGGAACAACTGATTTATATATGTCAGGTTGATCTCCTGATTATAAAGATCCATCTTCATTTTTAGAAACTATAGTTTTAAAAGGACCTTATTCAGGATATAATGGTACTTCAAAATTATTTGAAGAAAAAAACAAATTAATTGAAGAGAAAAAACCTGTTATAGGTAATAATTATAAGCTTAAAAATGAAAGTTTATATACAACAGAAACTAAGGATTTATTAAAAGTTTTTGAAGATTATTCAGAAGATTATAAAAAAGTAGATACAACAAAAAATATTGTTACAGAAAGATATGAAGGTTTTGCAAAGTTAGAATATGATTTCTTTTATAGAAACTTCTTAGCTTTACCTACATTTACAAAAGCTATGCCAAAAGTTTGAACAGTTAGTCATTTAACTCCATATAAAAAATCATATGAATCTTTTGGAATTGCTGAATTTAAATTTTATAATGTAACTATGGATGCAAAACTTAGAAATAGAGAAGAATATATAGAATTGCTTAAAAAATATAAAGAAGAAAAATTAATAATATCTTTAGATTGAAAAAAAGGCAGAAAAGGTGCTCATTGAGCAAAAGAAACAGATATTAATGGTCAAGAAATTTAAAAAAATTATAATTAATATTTAAAAAAATCTACATATATGTAGATTTTTTTTATACTATTAATTAAGTAAAGGAGTATTAAATTATGAATAAACTTTTAATTCAAAAAATTATTGATTTGCTAAATAATAGAAATAGAAATAATTTTCATATATATAAAAATAATGGTTATATTAATTTATTAGGTTTATATCAACAAGCTATTTTTGAAGAAACAAATGATGAAGAAATTATGAAATTAAAAATTAAAAATTTTAAAAGAGTTGAATTTAAATCTTTTGATTCAAAAAATTTAGTTGGTATTTATCATCTAAATGAAAAGAAAAGTAAAAAGTGAATTGTAGCTTGTCACGGATTTTCTTCATCAAAAGAGTCTTCTGCAATAGCAAGTTATTATTTTAATAAATTAGGATACAACATTTTTTCTTTTGATTTTAGAAATCATGGAGAATCTGATGATGCACTAATAACTATGGGAATAAACGAGGAAAAGGATTTACTAAGTGCTTTACAATATGTAAAAAAAGTTCTAAAAGCTAAAGAAATTAATTTAATTGGCTTTTCAATGGGAGCACATACAGTAAATAGATTTGCATTATCAAATGAATTAAAAAAATATAATATTAAATTCGCTATTGCTGATTCACCTTATTTTGAAACAAATAAAGTTTTAAAAAAAATAATAAACTCTATAGGTTGATCTGTAATAGGAAATATTTTAGATAAACTATTAGTTGAAATTTATAAAGTATATAATAATAAATATAAAATTAATATAGAAGAAGATACATTAACTTATAAACTTCCATTATGTAAAAATACATTTCCAATACTTTATTTACATTCTAAAAAAGATATTGTAACAGATTATCGAGATAGTGAGAAGTTTTATAATTTAAGAAAAGTTTTAAAAGTAAAAGACTCATTAAATATTTTTCAAACAGGTGAACACATAAGAACTCAAATATTGCATACTGAAATGTATTGAAAAATTGTTGAAAATTTTATAAATAAAAAGTAAAAGGGCAGAATAATAATGAAAAATAAACAAATATGTGTATCATTAGAAAATGTTTCAAAAATTTTTAATAAAACAAATTTAGCTATAAAAAAAATAAATTTAAAAATTTATAAAGGTGAAGGTGTAGCAATAATTGGTCCAAATCAATCTGGAAAAAGTGTTTTGGGAAGATTAATTGCTAGTCAAATAAAACAATCTGGGGGAATAATTGAGTATAATTTTGAAAATGATAATGTTATTGCAAATATTGGTTTTCAATTTAGACAAACAACATGACCAATGGGGTTTAAAGTTAAAGAGGTTTTTAATTTATATAAAAATATTTATAATGTTAAAGATAAAAAGTGATTAGATAATTTAGTTCAAGTTTTTTGTATTGAAACAAGATGAAATAAAGTATTAACTTCTTGTAATACTTCTTGATTACAATTATTTTCAATTGCTTTAGGGATAATACACAAACCTGAATTGCTTGTTCTTGATGAAGTTTCTTCTTCAATAGGATTAGATTTTAAGATCAAAATATTGAATTTTTTAAAAGATTATAAAAATGAAAATAATGCTACTTTAGTTATTATTTCTCCTGATGATGCTACTTTTGAAATTCTTTGTGAAAGAGTTATTGTTCTTGAAACAGGATTCATTATATCTGATGACTATATAACAGATTGAAATAAAAATCTTACATTTGAAAAGTATTCATTGAATATAATGAATGCAATAAAACAAAATGAAATTACAGTTAAGCCTGATCAACTTTTTAAACCAATACTTAAAAAGTTTGAGATGAATGTTGAAAAATTTAGAGAAATTTATAACGCTTTTTTAGAAAAAAATATGAATTATGAAGATGAAAATTATATTATTGAAATAAGAAATATATACTTTCATTTAAATGAATTACACAATATATTAAATAGTTTACTTTCAACAGCAATGAATAAAAAAAGTATTGATCAAGTAATTTGACACACTAAAACACTTATTAAATATTTTAAAACTATTAAAAAGAAAATTAGCAAGTTGGAACCAAAAATAGAGTATAAAAAATCAGCAATGATATTTTTTAAAAATACTGAAAGCTTTCTAAAATATTTAGAAGAAGATTTATATAAAAGTTTTAAGTCTAATAAGTACATTGTATATGCAACTGAACTTACAGCAGCTCTTTCTAGAAAAGAATTAAAACAACTTTCAGTTTTAAAGAAAAAATATATTCAAGAAGAGATTAAGTTTATGAAACTAGAAAATAAATTCATAAAAAAACAGCAAAGACAATCAAAAACAACAAAATAAAATAAATAAAAAGGGAAGGGTTTAATATATGAAATCAACTAATTGAAATGTATTCAAAATTATATTTTCAATGCAAGTTTCAAATTATAAAAAAGATTTATTTGTAATTTTTTCAGGTTGAATAGTTACAATACTTACTCTTTTTATTTGATTAGCTTTTAAAAATGCTGGTACAGGAGCAAATGATAAAGGATTAAGAGTAGATGATTTTATTGTTGCAAGTGCTATTGGTATGAGTATTATTAGAAATTGTCTTTATAATTTTGTAAAAACATTATTTGATTTTAAATCTACATTATTTTTTGAAAAACTATTTTCAACTAGTATCTCCAAAACTTTTATATTTTTTATAATAATATTATTTAATCAATTAGTAAATATATTAGTAGCAGTTTTTATGTTTGCAATATCTATGATTTTTGTTGAACAAAGAGTTTTATTGTTAAATATTAATTGATTTATATTTTTATTAGGCTTCTTTTTAATGGCAATTTCATCTAATTTATTAGCTTTAGTTATTGTATTTGTTATAAAAAAAGTTGAGTGAGCTTTAGTAATTGCAAATATATTTTATTTTTTACCAGTATTTTTATTAGGTCTTGGTGTTCCTTGAAGTTTACTTGAAAATAATAAACCAATAATGATATTAGGTTTCTTTTTGCCTCAAAGATATTTTTTAAATATTATGGCATCAGGATGAGTTGGTGATATTCATATGCAAAAAAATCAATTTGGTTATGGAGGAAATTATTGAATAGCATATATTGTATCTATTGCAATTATAGTTATTTTAACTTTAATAATTATTTATATATTTATAAAAAAATTTGAGTATGAAAATAAGAAATTTCAAAAATATCAAAGTATGATGAAACATATGGCAATTATTTACAGTATTAAAAAAGAAAATTCAATTGAAGAATTAAACGAAATTATGAAGGTTAAAGAGTTAACCCAAGAAATTAAACAACAAAAGAAAATTTTAAGGAGTAAAGAGAAAAATGCTAAAAAAGAGTAACTCTATAAAATTAAATAATAACTGAAAAAGTTTTAAAAATTTATATTGATTAGCTATTAAAACTTTTATATATTCTCCTATTAATATGTTTTTAGGAGTTTTTCTAGTTATTTTTACTTTATTTATATGATTACTTTTTAAAGCTGATAATCCATTTCTTTTTGCATCTGCTATAGGAACACTTATTATTAGAAATGGAATTCAAACTTTTCACAGAACACTTGCAAATAATAAGAATACAGGTTTTGTACAAAGAATTAGTAATACAGGTTTAAATGGTTTTATTAGAGCATTAGCTAATATATTGGCAAATTTCACAATAAATTTCATTATAAGTATTTTATTAATGTCTTTAACTTTAATTTTTTTCAAAGAGCAAAGAAATCTATTTTCAAATGTTAATTGATCAATGTTTATAACTGGAGCATTTTTTTTATGATTACTATCAGTTTTAATAAGTTATTCAATTTTCATATTTGTTGATTCAACAACTGTTGGAGCGATTTATGCTTCATTAATTTATATTTTTGCATATAATTTATTAGGCTGTGCATTTCCATATGAAGTTATTGCAAGAATTAAATGATTAAATTTTATTCTTTATTTTTTACCTCAAAGATATATGATGAATGTAATGCAAGCAGGATGAGTTAATGCAAAAAAACTTGTTTTTGAAGGAATTGGAGAAAATCATCTCTATAAAGTCGACTTTAGATTAGGAGGTAATCTTACAATTCCTTATTTGGTGACTTTTGCTTTTATTTTTTTATTACTATTTTTCTTAATAACATTTATAATAACTAGAGTAAGGCAAACAAAAAAAGATATTTATGGAAATAGTGTTGTTGTACAATTGTCTACTGATTATATTAAAGAAGTCAAAAAATGTTCAAATATTGTAGAATTAAAAAAAATGAGAGAAAAACATATTAATGATAGAAAAATTAATTCAAATTATTTTAAATACTATGATACTAATAAAAAATCTAAGAAAAGAAGGTAATAAAATATGAAAATAATTAGTTTAGAAGAAAATAAATTAAACTCAACTGAAGGATCTATACTTAAATTAATTAATACTAATCCAGATTTTTTTTGTAGTCATTCAATTCAAGAAGTTTCAAAAAAAAGTAATGTGAGTCCTTCAACAATGACAAGGGTTTGTAAAAAGTTAGGTTTTAAATCATTTAAATCAACTCAAATGTTTGTTTATGAAAAATCACGTATGCAAAGTGGCTATTATAAATTAGAAGAAAATAATACTATTAATGACATAGTTCACAATGTTAGAGGAGCTGCAATTTATACAATAAATGAAACTTTAAATAGTATTAATTTAGAAGAAATTGAAAAAATTTCAAAAAAAATTTATTCTTCTAAAAGAGTAATAATATTTGGTTTAGAACAACAACAAATTAGTGCTAGTTCTTTTGTTTTAAATTTATCAAGAATAAATATAATAGCTCAAAATGTTTCAAATATTCATAATTATGTTCAAATAACTATTTTTTTTGATGAACATGACTTTGTAATTTTTGTTACAAGAACAGGTTGAACAAAGGAAATAATTGAATTAATTAAGTGAACTTATAATAAAAATATTCCAATATTAGTTTTAACAGCAGATAAAGAAATTACAAAAGAGAATTTAGAAAAAGAAATAGATACTAATAAAATTCATATGATTGAAACTCAAACAATAAGTAATGATAAAATTAAATATCCTTCAATATCTTCAGTTCCAGGCGAAATGATTATATTTGACTTAATATTTAATATAATTGTTAGTCAAAATGAAGAATTTAGAGAAAAATTCAAAAAAACAGCTGAAATATCATTAAATTGAAATTTTGAGGGCAAATTTTAATGGATAATTATGAATTAGAAAAAAAAATAAGAACTCTTGAAAAAGAATTAGAAAATTATAAAACAAGAGAAGAATATACAAAAATAGGTTTAGAAAGAACTAAAAATGTATATGAAATAGCAAGAAAAAATGCTGAAATAATAATTGCAAAATCTATTTCACTAGGTCAAGAATTTAAAAAAGACATTGAAGAAGTTATTTTAAATATTGAAGCAAATCCAATAGAGTTTACAAAATATTTGAAAGAATTTTTGGATAAAAATGATCATTTTTTAAATAAAAAAGATGAAAGTATTGAAAAATATCTTGATGAAATAATAAATACTTTAAAAAAGTAATAGCATTTCTTATTAAATTTTGCTATTTTTTTAATTTATAATTATCTTAAAGGAGATAATATCTATGAAAAAGTTACTTTCAATATTTGCAGCAGCTTCATTTATAGTATCATTAACAACATCAACAATTGTTTCTTGTTCAATAAAGTCAAAAAATTTGAACTCTCTTAATTATAATTGAAATCTAGGTTTTTTACAAAAAGTAAATCAAATGCAAATAATCAAAAAAATTGTAGAGTTTAATGAAATTAATAAGGAAAATTATCAAAATAAACAATTAGATATAGAAATATTGGCAAGTATTTTTTTTGATTATAACTCAATTAAAAAAATAGCAGATTCAGATGATAAAAAAACTCAAACTTATTCAGCAATTATAAAAGCTTCTAAAACTTCTAAAGTTATAAAAGGTGAAGTAATAGTTACTTTTCAATCTAATCAAGAAGCAATTGAAAATGCTAAAAATCCAATTAATCAAAAAGATTCAAATTTAATGGGTACTTGATGAAATTGAGGAAATATTTATCCAGTAAAAGACGATAAAGTTACAACTTGTAAAAAACAAAAAAATAATGAAAAAGAAAAATATTTTGGTTTAGAATGAAGAGAACCTTCTTTAGAAGCAATTATTAAAGCTAAAAATAATGATGGAATTAAAGTAAACCCTTATAATATTATTAATATTTCTTCATTGTATACAAAAGCAGGAAAATACGAAATTGATAGCTTAAATATTGATGATTTTAATCCAAATTCTAATGAAGATGTTAAAAAATATGATATTAAAAATTCAAAATTTTTAATTGATAGAAAAAATAGTATTGAAATGCACACTTGAGATGACAAAACTAAAATAATTACTTCACTTGGTGGAGCAACAGCTGACAGAATGATTTGAAAATGAAAACAAAAAAATGCTTTAAAAGATAAATTAAAAGACATTTTAACAACTTATGGTTTAGATGGACTTGATATAGCTCTTGCTGGTAAGACTTTATATAATAGAGAAAGTCAAGAAACTCTTTCTCAAGGAGTTAAAGAAATTATGGTTGAATATTGATTAGAAGGAAAGGAATTTTACTTAACTATTTCTTCTAAAATAGAATGACTTTATAGAGAAGCACTTGAGATAAATAAACCTACTATAATACCTTTTATTGAATCACTTGAAGGATGATATAAAGATATTACTTTACTTATGTACAATGTAAACAGACCAATTAATTTTTTTATAGCACCAGAAACCTTTACATTTACAAATAAAATAATTGAAAAGGGAGAAAAAATTAGATCAAAACTTTCACCAGCTATAGAAGATCCAGCTTATTTTTATGGAACTTTAAGAGGATTTTTGGATTCTAATTGAAATAAAAGTTCAAAATTTTATAATTTATCAAATAAACCATTAAGAATTGGAGCTGCAAGTCCTCAAACTTCAACAGCAAGTGCTTTAGGCTTTGAAAATAATAGTAAATTAAGTAATTTATCAATAGCTTTACAAAAACTTTATGAAGACTCAAAAGAATTAAATAAGCAATTTACAAAAAAAATAATAGGACTTAATTATTTTGGAATAAATACTTATCAAATATTTTCAAATAACTCTTCATCAACTACTCAAAGTGCAAATGAACATATAAAAAAACCTACAGCTTTTAAATATGGATCAAATTTAGATTGATTTATTAATGAAAATATGAAACAATGATATAAATAATAAAAATAAGACAAAATTTAGATATATGCTTTTCACAGAGAGTTAATGGTTGGTGAGAATTAACAAAAGACTATTTAAATTATCACTTATTTAATTAGCAGAAGAAAAGTTAAATTTACTTAGTAGAACTGCTCGCAAGGATAGCGTTAACAATCTAATTAAGATGAATAGACATATTATTTTTTTGTGTTTATTTAATTAGGATGGTACCGTGGTAAAACGCTCCTATTAATAGGAGCATTTTATTTTGAAAGGAATTAATTAATATGGAAAAAAATTATAAAGATACTTTACTTATAAATCAAACAAGTTTTGATATGAAAGCAGATTTAAAAACAAAAGAACCAGAAATTCAAAATACTTGAAAAGAAAAGAAAATATATAACAAAAAAATTGAAGCAAATAAAAATAAACCAATTTTTATATTACATGATGGACCTCCATATGCAAATGGAAATATTCATGTAGGACATTCATTAAATAAAATTTTAAAGGATTTTATTGTTAGATGAAAAAATCAAATTGGTTATAGTTCACCATATATTATGGGGTGAGATACTCATGGTCTTCCAATTGAAACAGCAATTACAAAAACAGGTGTAAATAGAAAAACAATGTCACCTGTTGAGTTTAGAAATTTGTGTAAAGAGTATGCATTACAACAAGTTGCAAATCAATCAGAACAATTTAGAAGATTTGGTATTTTTACAGATTATGATTGCAAATATATTACACTTACAGATGATTTTGAGTTAAGTGAATTAAAATTATTTGCAAAAATGGTTGAAAAAAACTTAATTTATAGAGATTTAAAACCAATTTATTGATCACCTTCAAGTGAATCAGCATTAGCTGAAGCTGAAATTGAATATGCTGAAATTAAATCACCAACTATTTTTGTAGCTTGTCCAATTATAGAAAATAAAGATTTTAAAGATACTTGTTTAGTAATTTGAACAACAACACCATGAACAATTCCTTCAAATCAGTTAATTGTTTTGGGAGAAGAATTAGAATATGTTAAATTAAAACCTGAAAATGATCAAAGATACTTTATTATTGCAAAATATTTAGTTGAATCTGTAAGCGAACAAATTGGTTGAGAAAATATAAAAATTATTAAAATTTTTAAAGCAAAAGAATTAACAAATATAACATATCAACATCCTTGATTTAAAAATAAAACAGGATTTACAGTAATTGGACATCATGTTACAAGTGAAGCAGGAACAGGTTTAGTTCATATTGCTGGGGGATTTGGAGAAGATGACTTTGAAATTGTTACAAAAAATAATATTAAAGCTTTTGCACCAATTGATGATGAAGGAAAGTTTGATATAACTATAAAAGATTCAAGATTAGAAGGAGTTTTTTATGAAGATGCTAACAAAATCATAGGAACTACTTTACAAGAAAAGGGTTTATTATTAAAATTAAAATTTGTAAAACATTCATATCCACATGATTGAAGAACAAAAAAACCAGTTATTTATAGAGCAACTCATCAATGATTTGTTGGTCTATCAAATGTAAAAAAAGAAATTGATAAAGTTATTGTTAAGAGTGTTCAAACAAATCCAGAGTGATCAAAAGAAAGATTGAGAAATATTATTAAAGATAGAAATGATTGAACTATTTCTCGTCAAAGACTTTGAGGTGTTCCAATTATAGCTTTTTTTGATAAAGAAAAACAACCTCATTTAACAAAAGAAATTGTTGATTTTGCAATTGAAGTAATATCTAAAAAAGGTACAAATTCATGATTTGAATTACCAGCAGATGATTTTTTACCAAAACAGTTTAGAGGACTTGGCTGAACTAAAGAAACAGATATTCTTGATGTTTGATTTGATTCAGGAAGTTCAAATTTGGCAATAGAACAAAATTTTGGTTTGCAAAGACCATATGATGTTTATTTAGAAGGAAATGATCAATATAGAGGATGATTTAACTCATCTATGATTAATTCTGTAATATATGATGGAAAGCCTGCCTATAAGCAATTAATTACTCATGGTATGACAAATGATGAAAAAGGTAAAAAAATGTCTAAATCAATTGGAAATACAATTGATCCATTAGATATAGCAAATGATTTAGGAGCAGATATATTAAGACTTTGAGTGTTTTCAACTGATTTTACAGATGATCAAAGAATAGGAAAAGATATATTAAAGCAAGTATCAGAATCATATAGAAAAATTAGAAATACAATTAGATTTATATTATCTAATTTAGTTGATTTTGATCCTAAAAAAGATTATCAAAAAGAATTAACAGATGTTGATAAATTTGCTTTAAACAATTTAACATTGATAAAAACAAAATTTTTTAAAACTATGGAAAATTATTCATTTAATAGTGGTTATAAATTAATAAATAACTATGTAGCAAATGATCTATCAGCATTTTATCTAGATTTTATAAAAGATATTATTTATGTTGAAGCTGCAAATTCAATAAGAAGAAGACAAGTACAAACAGTCATGTATGAGCAACTTTGAGCATTACTAGATATGTTAAAACCAGTTTTAATTCATACTGTTGAAGAAGTTTATCAACATATTCAAAATATTGAAAAAGAAGAATCAATTCACTTATTAGATTTAAGAGAGCAAAATTTCTTACAATCAGAGGATTTTAACTCTAAATGACAAAGTGTTTTAGATTTACGTGATGATGTAAACGAAGCGTTAGAAAAAGCAAGAAATGAAAAAGTAATAAAAAAAGGATTTGAAGCAGTTGTAAGTTTAGAATTAAAACCAGAGTTTGATTTTATTAAGCAAATTACTGATTTACATCAAATTCTAATTGTCAATTCAATTAAATTTTTAGACTTTAAAAAACAAATAAATTCTAAGGTTGCAGATGTTAGTGTAAAATTAAAACAAGGACTGAAGTGCCAAAGATGTTGAGCTATTTTTGATGAATTAAAAGAAGATATTTGTCAAAGATGTTTTGATGTAATTAATTAAAGGTGTGATAAAAATGAAAGACTTTGTATTTAACATTAAGTCATATTTAAAAGATTATAATTATATATGAAAATATAAATTAGTATGATGTTTGCCATTCATACTTTTTTTAGTAATTTTAGATTTAATAAGTAAAGCTATTGTTGCTGATAAAATGGTATTAGATGGAGCAGCAGTTAAATTTATTCCTAATTTCATAGGTTTTCAATATGTAATAAATCCTGGAGCTGCTTATGGTATGAACGCAGAAAAAATAGGTTTAACAATTTCAATAGCTTCACTTGTAACATTATTTTTAATAGGAATATTTATTTTTATAAAGAATAAATACTGATTAATACCAATTAATTTAATGGTTGCAGGAAGTTTTGCAAATTTATTAGGTAGAGCTTGAGCGCCAGCTACTAATAATGGTGTAAAAGGGGGAGTTATTGACTTTCTTAAATTTGAATTTAGTTTTTTTGGATCAGATAGTTATATTTTCAATTTAGCAGATGCATGAGTTTCAATTGCAGTAGGAGTAATTATACTTATATTAATTATTTATGCTATTTTAGAAATTATAGAACTTGTAATGCGCAAAAAAGATAAAAATAAATATGAATTTTATTTTGATATTAAAAATAGAAAACAAGTTCTTTTTGAAGTATATTATCAAAAATTAAATATTAAAAAAGAAGATAAAATGACATACAATCAATATTTAAAAAGTAATCAAGAGCTTTCAAGAGAATGAAAAGAATACAAAAAAAAGGAGTAAATTATGGAACAGTTAGAAATTAAAATAGAACATAATTCAGGAAGATTAGATAAGTTTTTAGCAGATTATTTAAAAAATGATTATGATTTTTCTAGAAGTTATGTTCAAAAATTAATTGAATCTAATGATGTTCTTGTAAATGATCAACCAGTTAGTGTTAAATATAATCTTTTAAATGGAGATATTATAAAAATTAGTTTAAAAGAACCAGTTGAATTATTAGCACAAGCTGAAGATATTGAATTTGACATAGTTTATGAAGACAAAGATTTATTAGTTGTTAATAAACCAAATGGACTTGTAGTTCATCCAGCTGCAGGAAATCCTAATGGAACTTTGGTAAATGGATTGTTATTTAAAATTAAAGATTTGTCTTCAATTGGTGGAGTATTGCGTCCTGGAATAGTTCATAGACTTGACAAAATGACAACAGGATTAATGATTGTTGCAAAAAATGATAAATCTCATAAGAAATTAACTGAAATGTTGGCAAATAATCAAATTCATAAAGAATATATAGCTTTGGTTCATGGCATTATAGAACCAAATGCTGGAAAAATTAATGCTCCGATTGGTCGTCATAAGGGTGATAGAAAAAAAATGACAATTACAGATATTAATTCAAAACATGCAATTACAAATTTTACAGTTTTAGAGCGTTTTGAAAATCATACAAAAATAAGTTGTATTATTGAAACTGGAAGAACACATCAAATTAGAGTTCATATGGCTTATATAAAGCATCCAGTTGTAGGAGATTGACTTTATGCTTTTAAAGAGGATATGAAAGATGAATTTGGTCAATATTTACACTCTTATAAACTTAAATTTAATCACCCAATAACAAATGAAAAAATTGAATTAATAAGTGAGTTACCAAAACAATTTAATGATAAAATCATTATGTTTAAGAGAATAGGTGAGTAGTTATATATGGCAAATTTTAATGAATTAAAATTAAGTTTAGTTCACTATTTTGTTAAAGTTGAAAAATATAAGACTTTAGAAAAATTTAGTAATGATTATGTATCATATTTAGTTAATCCAAAAGCTAAATTTAAAATAATTAGAGTAACTGTGGGTTCACCTGTTACAACTGATAAAAACTTAGATGAAATAAAAAACACTTTAAAAAGAGAAAAAAGAGAAAAAGTTGATATTTTAAATATTGCTTTAAGTGATAAAGATGTAGATATTTCTTTAGAAGGAATTACTTTTAGTGTTTCTAATTTAGAAAACATAAAAATAAAATTAAAGCCACATTTTTCAAAAATTAATTCTTTAAAAGAAACTAATAAAGAAGAGGAAGATGAGAAAATTTCTGAAGAAGAGTTAATTGAAATTCTACAAAATCCTACAAAATCATCTAATTTAAAATTTAGAAAAGCAGTTCAAAAAATGAATAGAAATACTCCTATTTCTATAATTTTATCTAGTATTTTCTTTATACTTCCAATTATTACAACAGTGTTGTATATTATTTGATTTAAAGATTCTGATCCAAAAGCTATAGATTTATTTTTTGGAGCAACAAATAGAAACTTAACAATTATTGGAGGTCAGTGATGAAGAATTTTTACATATGGATTTACGGCTAATTCAAATGGATATTTAATGGCTTTTATTCAAATTTTTTTCTTAACTTATGGAACATTAAAAGTAGCAAGATATACTGAAGGTCTTGTTGGTACATTTAGATTTGCTATTGCAATATTTATAACTTATCCTTTAACAGGTTTTTTTGTAAGTGCAGCTATTCCTTCACAAACTTCAATTTTTTCAGGTGGACTAGGATTTATGGCAAGTGTAGTTGGAGTACTTGGTGTAACTACTTGAGATAAAAAAAGAGAACCAATTCAATTATTTTCAAAAAATAGATTATTTTTCCCAATAATTTTTTTAGTGTTATATCCATTAATTTTGCAACAATATCAACTATATATTATGATAGTAACTTCAGCTGCTATATCTTCAAGTATTTATTTATTATCAATTTATAATAAACAAAATGTAGATAAATTAATTATTTTACCAATAGTGATATTAATAACTGCATTTGCTTTACCTTTAACTTTAACTTTAATTAATTATTATATACCAGCACATGATCCTTATTCATCAAAAGCACTATCTTATTATGTATCAAAAAAATGATTATCTGCAGATACTGCTAATAAAATATTTAGACGAAATGGATGAAATTGATTTATGAATTCAGATGGTTATATTACTAGTTGGAGATAGTTTATGAAGAAAAGAAAAGATTATATAGATTGAGACACATATTTTTTAGCAATGGTTCAACTTAATGCAATGAGAAGTAAAGATCCAGTCACTCAAGTTGGATGTGTTATTATAAATGATTTAAAACAAGTTCTTTCAACTGGTTATAATGGTTTGCCAAGAGGATTAGATGATAATAATTATCCTTGATCAAGAGAAGGAGACTTTGAAAAAACAAAATATCCTTATATTGTACATGCAGAATTAAATGCTATTTTATCTTCAAAAGAATCTGTAAGAGGAGGTACTATATATACAAATTTATTTCCTTGTAATGAATGTTCAAAAAGTATTATTCAATCAGGAATTAAAAAAATAATATACTCTTGTGATAAATATGATAAAACAATAGAAAATAAAATAGCAAAAAAAATGCTCAAAGATGCAAAAGTTGAATTAGTTTTTAAAAAAGCAGTTAAAATTTCATTATATACTCATTAATTAAAAAAACAAAAAAATCCCTTAATCACACTTAGGGATTTTTATATGAAAATTTTTGAAATTATACAAGAGGATTTTAAATACATTTAAGATATTGTTTAAGTAATTGATAAACTTTTTAAAATTTTGTATTTCTTTTTATATAAAATATTTTGAGTGTAGCTTTTTTCATTAATTTTATTATATGTTTTATTATATTTGAATGTAGTTAGTTCATTTTTAGATATTTCAAAAAATTTAACAGTTTCATTGTATTTTAAAATTTTGTTAATAATTTTTTTGTATATGAATTTCCTAAGTTTCTTTTTTTATGCATAAAAAAATGAACCTCCTAATAGTATTACAAAGTTTTTTTACTTTATACTTACTATTTTGGGTTCACGCTAGTGCTAAATGTTTTTTTAAGACTAAAATAACTAATCAATTGAATTATCACAAATTCCTGTTATTAAAATTTGATGTAAATTTGTAAATGTTGTATCAGCCATATTTTTGACTGCTTCATAAGTGAAATAAGCAATATGCGGAGTAATAATTACACGTGAATTAAATTCAGTTACTAAAGCTTTATAAGTAGAGTTCGGCATATTATAATTTCATTTATTAAAAAATAAATCAGTTTCATTTTCAACTACATCTAATGAAAGACCTTTAATTTTATTTGTTCTTAATGCTTCAGTTATTGCTTCTAAATCAAACAATTCACCACGTGAAGTATTAACAAGTATTACACCATCTTTCATTTTTTCTATTTTTTCTTTATTAATAAAGTGTTTGTTCACTCCTGGAATGTAAGGAAGGTGTATTGTAATTAAATCAGATTGTTTTAATATTTCATCTAATTCTACATATGTCAAAATATCTTCAGCATCTTTGTTAGGATATGGATCATAACCTAAAACTTTAGCTCCTGTTCCTTTTCAAACTTTAGCTGTTTCTAAACCAATGCGTCCAGTTCCAAGTATACCTATTGTTGATAATCTTGCTTCTTTTGAAATAGTGTTTGGATATACAAAAAAGTTTTGATTTTTAAAATTATCATACATTAAAAAAATATTTTTTAATAAAGCCATTCCTGTTGAAAATGCAAGATCGCTAACAGCATTTGGTGAATAACTTGGTACACGCCCACTTTTAAATTCCAGTTTTTTTAGTGTCTCAATATCGATATGATTAGTTCCAACAGTTCTTGTCAACAAAATATTGATACCATAATCTTTAAATTGTTGTAAAGCTTTTTTATCTGCATTGCAGTTAACCATTAGAACAACTACATCATGACCTTTTGCCATTTCTATAGTTTCAGGCTTTAATAATTTGTCTGTAAATGTTAATTCATAATTAAATTTTTCATTAGCTTTGTTAAATATTGATTGTTCAATTTCTTGAACTCCATATAAAAATACTTTCATAGTTCTCCTTTTAATTTAAACTATTTTTTATTTTAAATAATTGAAAAAATAGTTCTTGTACTAATTGCTGTTGTAGTAATTTTCATATAAGAATTACTACAAAAACTTGTAATAATTGTAAATGATTTCATATGTGTAATGAAATTTGCAGTTTTTTATATTGAATTGCATAACTAAAAAACATATTTGTAGTAATCATTTTAATAATTATAATACAAAGCTTAAACAACTGCAATATCAGCTACTTTGAATGCTTCTATTGTACTTCCAATTATAGCAAAAATGATTAATATTATAATTAATAAACCAAAAGTGATTATATTTATAATAAATATTTCTCATTAAATTAAACATGATTTAATTATTTTAGTAATGTAGCTTTTTGTTAGAATATAATCAAAAAAAATTATTTAGTATAAAATTTATTAAAATTGTGTCTACTTTTATTGACAAGTTCATTAAAAAGATTTTTTATATTTTACTGTTGAAATGCAATTTTGTAAATTTTTCAACTTCTGATTTTTTTTCTATTTTATATTTATTAACGTAGTTTTTTACATAATTGCTAGCTCCTAAAGGTAATTTGACTTGATATTCTCTTTCTAATTTTTTAATTTCTTTTAAAAAATGATACCTTGAAATAATACTTGCACAAGCAACTGATATATATTTTGATTCAGCTTTAGTTTCAAAATATATATTGTTAATTACAACTTTTTGATCTTGCAAATATTTATAGTAATTTTTTTCATCTACAAATTGATCCATTATTATTTGTTTATTTTTCAAATTTACATTATTTTTAAATAATTTTTTTAAAGACTGATTATGACAAATTGCTTTTAATTTATGAGTATTTTTATAAATATTATAAGCTTTATTATAATTTGAATTATCAAGTACATAAATTTCTCAAGTTACTTTATCTTTTATTTTTTCAAATAAATTGATTATTTTTGAATCCTTTATTTTTTTTGAATCAACTATTTCTTTTATTAAAGAACTATATTTTTGCATGAAATCTTTTTCAACAAAAGCACAACAAGTTATTAAAGGTCCAAAAAAATCTCCAACTCCAACTTCATCACAGCCAATATTTGGTAATTCTATTATTTTTTTTATTAAAGTAGGATTATTTTTATTATTTTCAGTTTTTAAAAAATATTTATTTGCAAATTCATTGATTTGTTCACCTTGTAATAAAATTGTATTTGTTTTGTAAATACTAATTACAAGTCCGTATGGAAGTTTAAATAAATATTTTATACTTGAATTTTTAGAAGTATATAAAAAGTTTTGATTTTCATTAAGAATTTTATTTATTGTTTCTTCATTTACTTTTTTAAAACTTTTACTATTCATATATCTATCAGTCCTTTAAAATAAATTATAAAGTAAAATATGATTTAAGTTTCAAATAATAAAGTTGGTATAATAATTTGTAGTACGATTGGAGGAAAAGCAATGATTAATATAGGACCTTGATGACTATTTGATATAATAGCTTTTTCTATTATAATTGGTTGTACTGTTTGAGGAATTAAAAGAGGTTTTTTAGCAACTTTTTATTTACTTATTTTACAAGTTATAGCGCTTATAATTTTAATGTTTGTTCCAGAAATTTTAACTAATTCTTTAAATCCAATTTTTATGAAATTATGAGTAAAATCTGGATTTGTTAATGTTTTTTCTTCTGTTGGTGTAACAATTGTTAACTTTATTTCAAATATTTTCCCAAATTCAACAAATTTACCAATTGATAGTTCAGGAACTGGTTATGAAATTTTAAAAGTAATATCAGCACTCGGATTGTACATTTTTCTTACTATCTTTATATTTTTATTTGTAAATATTATAGGTTTAATTTTTTATAGAGTTTTTAAACGAAAAATAAGTAAAGTTAAAATTATTGGAAGTGTAGATAAATTAATAGGTGCTTTTAATGGTCTTGCTCTAGGAATGGCTTTATCAATGTCTGTTAGTTTTATGGCAAGTTTTCCATTATTTCAAACAGAAAATCAAATAATAGGATTAATGGACTATTCAAATATGACAAAAGAGCAAGTTAAAGATAAAATTCTTTATGGAAATTCATATAAAAAGTATTCTTTGGCAAGAAAAATAAGTTCACCAATGCCCTCAGTTCCAATCTTAGGATTTACATATACAAATTCTTGTATAACAAAATATCTATTAGATCCACTTATGGTTATTTCTTCTCAATTAATTGCAGATAAATCAACAGCTAATTTAAAAGATTTCTTTATTGTTTATGAAGATTTATTGGCAAAAGGCTATTCAAGTACAAACCCATTTGATACACCTTTATCAACTTGTATTGAAGTAATGCCAAAAGATTCAAAATCTATTTTTAGATTAGCAACAGAAATGATGCTAATGGGTTCAACTATATTTATAAAAGATAAAAATGCTTCAAAATCTGAAGTTACAAGTGTTCAATTAATTAATGCTTTAGATAAGTATTATTTAGCAACAAATCATGATGAAAAAAATATACATGAAGGATGAATAAATGAAAGGGAAATGATAGGCTTTTATAAATGAGCTAGTGAAAGTCCTAATACACAAGAAGATACTAGAATTAATCCATTTATTACATTAGCTAATATTATTGATCAAAAATGAAAAAAAATTGGTAAAACAACTCAAAGATATATGTCAACTCTTTTAAGAGATCCAAAATTAACTTATAATTTCTTTAAAAGTTTAAATTATGTAAATGCAACAACAAGAAATAATTTAGATACAATGCCTTATTTATCAGCAATTTATACAGCAAGTTATTTAATTGATGGATTAGAAATAGTACCTTCAGGAGAACTAAAACTTGGAGAGTTCTATGGTATTGATGGAATTCCTTTTAATTATTCAAATTATGATACAAAAAATAATGTTAATAATATTGAATATCAAAGTGAATGATGAAAAGAAAATTATAGAAATAGTTATTGAATTCAATATTACTTTGATTTTGCAAAAGGATACTTTAATTAATTATGGCAAAAATAGGAATAGATATTGTTGAAAATAAAAGAATTAATCTAAATGATAAATTCTTAAAGAAATTTTTACATAAAAATGAATTTATTTTATTAAGCAAATTAGAAAGTCAAGAAGCAAAAATTAAATTTATAGCAGGAAGATGAGCTGCAAAAGAAGCAATAATAAAATGTATTGAAAATAAAGTTGTTTCAAATTCAATTAATATTGTTTATCAAAATGAAAAGCCAATTATAGAAAATAAAGAATATGAAAATATTGAAATATCAATAAGTCATGAAGAAAACTACTCAGTTGCAGTAGCTTTAAATTTATAAAAACCACACTATATTTTGTGGTTTTTATTTTTTTTACTAGTTATAATGTTAGAAGGTGATAATGTGAAACAATATTTGGATTTGGTAAAAGAAGTTTTAGAAACTGGAGAGAATAGAGAAGATAGAACCAATACGGGAACTATTTCAAAATTTGGAACTCAATCAAGATATGATTTAAGACAAGGCTTTCCTCTTGTTACAACAAAAAAAGTTTTTTTTAAAGGAATTGTTCATGAAATTCTTTGATTTATTAGTGGAGATACAAATATAAAATATCTTGTTGATAATAATGTCAATATTTGAAATGAATGACCTTATGAAATCTTTAAAAAAGAAAAAGAATATAAAAATGAGACTTTACAAGAATTTGTAGAAAAGATTAGAACTGATTTAAATTTTGCTAAAAAATATGGAGATTTAGGACCTGTTTATGGAAAACAATGAAGAAATTTTAATGGTGTAGATCAGTTTAAAAATTTAATTAGTGACATTAAACTTAATCCATATTCAAGAAGACATATCATTTCTGCTTGAAATCCAGCAGAGGTTAACAAAATGGCACTACCTCCATGTCATTCTTTATTTCAATTTTATGTTTCAAAAGATAATTTTATCGATTTACAACTTTATCAAAGAAGTGGAGATATTTTTTTAGGTGTACCTTTTAATATAGCAAGTTATTCTTTACTTTTAGAATTAGTAGCTAAGGAATGTAATTTAAAACCAAGATATTTTATTCATACAATAGGAGATGCTCATATTTATTCAAATCATATTGAACAATTAAAATTGCAATTAACAAGAGAACCTAAAAAATTACCAACTTTAAAAATTAATGCAGATAATAAATCAATTTTTAAAATAAAATATGAAGATATTTCTTTACAATGATATGAGAGTCATTCAGCAATTAAAGGAGTAGTGGCTGTTTAATGATTTCACTTATTTGAGCACAAACTAAGGATGGCATTATTGGCAAAAACAATAAATTACCTTGAAAAATTAAAGAAGAAATGCAACATTTTATAAATTATACAAAAAACAAAACTGTTTTGATGGGTAGAAATACTTGAGATTCTTTATCTGTTAAACCACTACCAAATAGAAAAAATATATTAATTACTTCAAGAAAATTGGAAAAGAGTTATAATGATATTGAATTATCTAATAAATTAGAAGATTTTTTAGAAAAGTATAAATCGATAGAAGAAGAACTTGTTATTATAGGAGGTTCTCAAATTTATGAAGCTGCATTAAACTATGCAGATAGATTAATAATTAGTGTTATTAAAAAGAATTATCAAGGAGACGTTTTTGCTCCAAAATTTGATCAGTTGCTTTTTAAAATTACAAAAAAAATGGATTTTGAAGAGTTTGAAATCTATTATTATGAAAGGTATTAAAAATGGAACAATTAGAATTAGCAAAACAAGAAAATTTAAGTGATAAAACTCAAGAAGAGAAGAAAGATAAAAAAGAAATGGCACATGTAAGTAAATGAAGATTATTTACTAATGCATGAAGTATTTGAAGAGTTACTGCCAAAGCTAAAAAAATATCAAAAAAAATAAAACAAGATCCAAACCTATATTCAGAAGAATGAAGATATAACTGAGTTAAAAAGAAAAGTAGAAAAGTTTTAAAAATTGCTAATGTGCAAGTAGATGTTATAGGAATTGAAAACTGATTAGATAGAGGTATTGTTTTAGCACCAAATCATCAGTCAAATTTGGATTCAATTTTAATGATGGCTATAAATGATTTTTCTTTACAACAACCAATTGCTTTTATAGCAAAACAAGAATTATGAAAAACAAAAATATTTAGACATTTTATGAATTTAATTGACAATGTACCTTTAGATAGAACAAATCCAAGAAGTGCATTAAATGCTATGAAAGAAGCAAAAGTATTAATTTCTGAATATAAAAGAAGTTTAATAATTTTTCCAGAAGGAACAAGAAGTGCTAAACAAAAACCAAATGAATTTCAGCCAGCAAGTATGAAATTAGCTCAAATGGCATATGTTCCAATTATTCCTATTTCAATAATTGATTCTTATAAATTATTTGAAAAGAGACCAAAAGGAAAATTCCATATTAAAGTAGTTTTTGGAAAAGCATTAATGCCAGAAAAATTTATATCACTTAAAACAGAAATGCTAACTAGAAATGTTCAAAAAGAAGTTGAAAAAAATATAGAAATTTATAAAAACTGAGATCCAAAAGCATTAGGTATAAAACCAAAAAGAATAGATGAAAAAAATAGAGTTGCATATTACTAGTTTTTTATGAAAATGGAGATAAAAAGATGAATTTTGTAAATATTATAGAAAAAAAGAAAAATAATAAAGAATTAACTACTCAAGAAATTTATTGAGTAGTTAATTCTTTTGTTAATAATTCATTAAAAGATTATCAAATGTCTGCTTTTAATATGGCTGTATGATTTAATGGCATGTCAATAAAAGAAATTGCTTCATTTACTCAAGCAATGATAGATTCAGGTATAACTTATGATTTAAGTGAAGTAAAAGGGCAAATAGCAGATAAACATTCAACAGGAGGAGTAGGAGATAAAACAAGTTTAATTTTCTCACCTTTAGTTGCAAAATTTGGAGTTAAAGTTGCTAAACTATCAGGTAGAGGATTAGGCCAAACTGGGGGAACTATTGATAAATTAGAAAGTTGTCCAGGATGAACTGGGGAAATATCAGAAGAAAAGTTTAAAGACATATTAAATAAAGTAGGTATTTCAATTATGAGTCAATCAAGTGAAATAGTTCCTGCAGATAAAAAACTTTATGCTTTAAGAGATGTTACAGGCACTGTTGATTCAATTCCATTAATTGCTTCAAGTATTATGTCTAAAAAATTAGTTATTCCAGCAGATAGCATTATTTTAGATGTAAAAATGGGAAGTGGAGCTTTTATGAAGGATTTAGAAAGCGCTGTAGAACTTTCTAAAACAATGATAAGTATTGGAAAAGAACATAATAGAAATGTTAGTGTAATGATTACAAATATGGATAAACCATTAGGTAGAGCAATTGGTAATGCAATTGAAGTAAAAGAAGCATGAGATACTTTAAATGGCAATGGACCTGCTGATTTAGAAGAATTGTGTATAACTGCAGCTGGATTGACTTTAGTACAAAATAAAGTTTTTAAAGACCTAAAAATAGCTAAAGAAGAGCTTTTAAAAGTATTAAAAAATAAAAGCGCTGCACACTTGTTAAAAGACTTTATAAAGGCACAAAACGGAAATTTTGATGTAATTGTTAATTATGATAAAAACTTTTCAACAAAACATGTTATTGAAATTTTAGCTCAAAAAGATGGTTATGTTTCATTTGCTTCAGCAGATCAATTAGGATATCTTTCAATGTATTTAGGAGCTGGAAGAGCAACTAAAGAAGAAGAAATTGATTTTTCTGCAGGAATTTATTTAAATAAAACAACTAATGAATTTGTAAAAAAAGGAGAATCTATAATGACTCTTTATACAAATAGGGATGATGTTAATAATTTTAAACAAAAAGCAGAAGAATTAATTATAATAAATGATAAAAAACAAAATGATAAATTAATTCTTAAACTTTTGACTAATTAAAGTATTATAAATATATTTAAAAAAATAATTTTTAAATATTGAAATTTAATGAATTTTAAAATATAATTTATTTGTCTGGAATAGTTTAAGATCATTAGCCCATAATGTTTATTTAGCCCTATCAAATGAACATAATATTTAGATTTATAATATATAAAAGTATTGACTATTCTAGATTTATTAAATAAGTACTCCGCCCAGAGTGCTTTTTTATTTAAAAAAAGGTTACAGAACAATTTTAATATCTTTTTAAAAATATTTATAAAAAATATTGACTTTAACTTAATTTTTTTTGTATAATTGAAAAGGTTCTTACTTTTGAAGAAAAGGATAAATGATGACTTAGCTCAGTTGGTAGAGCAATTGACTAGTAATCAATAGGTCGAAGGTTCAAGTCCTTTAGTCAGCACCACATTATTATTTAAAGGGGAGTTAGCGAAGTGGCTAAACGCGGGTGGCTGTAAACCATCTCCTAACGGTTCGGCGGTTCGAATCCGTCACTCCCCACCAGTTATTGGGCTATAGCCAAGCGGTAAGGCAAGGGACTTTGACTCCCTCATGCGCCGGTTCGAATCCTGCTAGCCCAGCCATTTATTTTAATAACGTCTCGTTAGCTCAGTCGGTAGAGCAACTGGCTTTTAACCAGTGGGTCATAAGTTCAAGTCTTATACGGGACACCATTTTTTTATTAAACCCCAGGTGGCGGAATAGGTAGACGCACTGGACTTAAAATCCAGCGACTTTAAGCGGTCGTGCCGGTTCAAGTCCGGCCCTGGGGACCATTATAAGGACTTGATTAAGAAAGCACTATAAAAAGTGCTTTTTTCTTTTAAAAAAATTAGTTAGATAGTTAAAATAAAAAAACTCCCTATTAAGGAGTTTTTTTATTTTAACTAATTGTATTAATTAGAAAATCATTTAAAAATTGATCACTTACTGAATAACTTAATAATTTATTATTTTTTGTTTTTGATTCTCCACCAGAACCTCCAGAACCACCAGATTCTCCACCAGAACCAGAATTTGTTCCATCATTTACTTTATTTATAATTTCTGTTTCTTGTTCTCTATTATTCATTGCAGTTATTAATGGATTAAATAAATTATCAAGTAAAGTTTCAGTTCATCCTCCAGCAGGTTTATTTCCAAAACCATTTTCTCAAGAAACTAGTTTACCATTTCTTATTAGTATAAATATTGGAAATCCTTGAATTTTATCAAGATTAAAGTATTGTTTTACTTTTACTTTAGCTAATTTTGTTGCTAATTTATCACTCATATCACCAATTGTATATTGTTTTTTATAAATTTGAGTTACTTCATCAATCATTCAATTTAGAATGTTTTTTGTTCACTTTTCAGTAAATTTACTTTGATATTCTTCTGTTTTAAATGTTCTTAAATCAACATCATTATTTAATTTTTGACCATATGCTATAAGTGAATCTGGATGTTCAGAACCTTCTTGATTTACAACTTTTTGGTTGTAACTTGTATTTAATTCACTAATTTTTTCATTCAATTTTTTATTGTATTTTTTTTGTACATATTCAAAATCTTGACAATGTGGACAGTTATCTTCTCCTATATATAAAATGAATGAGTCTTTGTTATCAATTCATTTTTTAAACTCGTTATAATTTTTGTTTGAACTACAAGAAACAACAGTTAAAGTTGATGTTCCAACTAGTGTTGCGGTTGAAATTACACTAAGTAATTTTTTCACTTTAATCACTCCTAATTTACTATTATTATTTTACACATTTTTGTTAAAGAATATTTTTTTATTTAAAAAATAAATTCCAAAAATAATTTAATTTAAACTTGATATAATTATTTAAATTACTGAAATTAATAGAAGGTTATATATGAAAGAAAAATATATAAAATTTGCAGAAATTTTTAAAACATTAGCAGATCCAACAAGATTAAAAATTATTAACATGATTTGTGATTGTGGTTGTAATAAGTGTGCTCAAAATATATTAGATAATTTAAATATTACTCAACCAACTTTAAGTTATCATATGCAAATGTTAGAAAAAGTAGGAATTTTAAACTCTATAAAAGAAAAAAACTCAAAAATATATAAAGTAAATAAAGAAATGATAAAAGAAATAGATAATTTTATAAGTTCATTACAAGAAGAGAAAAAGTTAATGATTTGTTCAAAATGTAATAAATAAAAATAGAGTTTTTATAACTCTATTTTAAGAATTTTTTATTAGCAATTTGAGCAAGTACAATTTGAACATGTACATAATTCACAATTACATCCTGAAAAAATTTTATTCATAGTAATCCTCCTTAAGATAGTTATCTATATAGATAACTATCTATATAGATAATACTACAAATTTATCTTTTTATCACATTTTTTAAAAAATTTATTATTTATAATAAAAAAATGAGTATTCTATTACATTTTTTGGTATTATTATTTTGATTATTATCTTAATCAAAATTATCAAGGAGGATTAAGAATATGCGTGAAGGAGTTATTTTACGTTGTGCAACTTGTAAAGAAGAAAATTACATAGCAAAAAACGATAAAAGAAAAGATAAAATTGAAGTTAAAAAACATTGTTTTAAATGTAATTCACATCAAGTTCACAAACAAAAAAAATAGGGAGAATAAAAAATACTTTTTATAAAGTTTTTTACTCTCTTTTTTTGTATAGTATTATTAAAGGAGTTCAATTTATGAAAAAAGAAATATTAAATAAAATTCTAAAAGAAACTAATGCAGATGCAATTTTATTGCACTCACCTCAAAATAGATACTGATTTTCTAGATTTCATTCATCTCTAGGATATATTTTATATACAACTAAAAAATCATATTTATTTGTTGATGGAAGATATATTACAGCTGCAAGAAACTCAATATTATTAAATAATATTGATGAAATAATAGAATTTGGAAAATTGTATGAATTAATTAATAATGAAATATTAAATAATGAAATAAAAACAATTATTTTTGAAAGTGATTGAGTTTTTGTTAAAGATTCAGAAATTTTTCAAGAAAAATTAAATGCAAAAATGATTGGATATAATTTTGATGCAATTAGAATGATAAAAGATCAATGAGAAATTGATCAAATTAAAAAAGCATGTGATATTACACACAAAGTATTTTTAGATGTTTTAGAATTTGTTAAACCAGGAATGAGTGAAAAGGATTTAGCAAGATTTGTAAGTGATTCATTTTTAAAAAATGGAGCTGAAAAATTGAGTTTTGACACTATTGTTGCAAGTGGTAAAAATGGAATCATGCCTCATGCTGTTCCAACAAATAAAAAAATTGAAATTGGTGATTTTGTAACTCTTGATATGGGATGTTACTTTAATGGATATTGTTCAGATCAAACAAGAACTTTTGTAATGGGTAATGCTGATAATTTAAAATTAAAAGAAATTTATGAAGTAGTTTATCAATCACAACAATTAGGAATTGAAAGTATTAAACCAGGAATTAGTGGAAATCAAGTACATAAAATTTGTTATGACTATATTGAAAGTAAAGGATATGGTAAATACTTTACTCATGGAACTGGACATGGTTTAGGAATTGAAATTCATGAAGAACCTTATAATTCTGCAACTGGTAATAAAACTTTGCAAGAAGGTATGTGTGTTACTGTTGAACCAGGAATTTATATTCCTGAAATTGGTGGAGTAAGAATTGAAGATGATATTTTAGTTACTAAAGATGGATATGAATTTTTAACTACGCCATTAAGAGAACTTCAAATAGTTAAATAAAAGAGGTTGAAAATTATTAAAAAATTGGAACATGTAGCTTTTATTCTTGATGGAAATGGAAGATGAGCTAAAGAAAGAAAAAAACAAAGAACTTATGGACATAAAATCGGTATGAAAAATATTTTACCAACAATTATAAGTTCAAAAAAATTTGAAATAAAATATATAACAATGTTTTGTTTTTCAACAGAAAATTGAAATAGACCTGATAGAGAAGTTAAATATTTGATGAATTTTCCAAGTGAAATTTTTTCAAAAAAGCAACAAGAAAAATACATTAAAGAAGGTATTAAAATTGTTTGAATTGGACGAAGAAATAAAGTCCCTTTAAAAACAAAAGAAATACTAGAAGAAGTCGAAGAAAATACAAAACAATGTGATCAAATTGTAGTTCATATTGCTTTAGATTATGGCTCTTTTGAAGAAATAGAAAATGCATTTAAAATAGTGTTTAATAATATTAATAGTAAAAAAATTTTACTTGAAAATTTTACTATTCAAACAATTTTAGATAATTTATATACAAAAAAAGCACCGCCAATAGACTTACTAATTAGAACTGGTGGAGAAAAAAGATTAAGCAATTTTATGCTACTACAATTAGCATATGCTGAATTTTATTTTATTGATGAATATTGACAAGATTTTAAAGAAAAAGATTTAAAGTTGGCAATTGAATACTATAATAATAGAAATAGAAGATTTGGAGGAATTAAAAATGAAGACTAAAGATAAGGATTTTGAAGTCACTGAAACAGTTGAAGTTTCACCAGAAGTTGAAGAAAATATTGGCAAAAATCGCTTTAAATTAGATTCAGCAAAAAGAAATTTAAAAACTAGACTTCTTTCAACGATAGTTCTTTTATTTTTACTTTTAGGATTTGTTTGCTGTGGTGCTATTTATACATCTTTAAAAACATCAAATATAGGCAATCCAGAAATTGCTTCATATTTTTCAATAATTTTAACTGTTATTTTAACTGTAATTTGTATTTTTGAAATGAATAAAGTAATGGGATTCAAATTTTGATATTATCAAGTTTTAATAATTACTATTTCAATAATATTATTATTATTTCCAACAAAATATAGTTTATATAATTTTTCATTTTATAATGAATTAAATTTAGTAACATGATTACAATCATGACAATTTCCAATTATTATTACAGTTTATTTATTGGTTACAATAGTTATTTCTGTTTCTGATAAAAGAATTAACACAAAAAATGCATTGATAAATTTTATAATGACTTTAATAATTATTTTTGCTTTAAAAGCTTTTTCAATAACTTCATTATCACTTGATAATAACTTAGCAAGATTTTCATTTAATACTATTGTTTGAATTTGAATGATGATGATTTTAAGTGATTCGTTTCAATATCTTGGAGGTATGAGATTTGGAAAAACTAAATTAAGTCCCAATATAAGTCCTAAAAAAACTTGAGAGGGAGCATTAATTGGTATGGGAACAGCAGCTATTATTGGAATTATTTTTGCAATGGTTTTCCAATTTGTAAAACCTTTACAAAATTTTCAACCTTTAAGAGAACCAATGCAAGCACTTGGTGATAAAACAATAGCATTAGAAATAATTGTTTATATCTTACTAGCACTTGTATTTCCAATTATTGGTTTATTTGGGGATTTATTATTTTCTTGAATAAAAAGAGTAGTTAAAATTAAAGATTATTCTAATTTAATTCCAGGACATGGTGGAGTTTTAGACAGAATGGATTCCATTTTATTCTCATTATTTATATTGTTTATCTTTATATCTTGTTTGCCTGTTTAATATGAAAAATATAATATTATTTGGAGCATCAGGAAATATTGGACAGCAATGTATAGAATTGCTAAAAGAAAATAAAGATAAATATAATTTAATAGCACTTAGTATAGGAGAAAATGATTCACAAGTTGAATCTTTTTTGCTTTCATTTCCAAGTTTAAAAAAGATTTATTCTAAAAAAGAATTAACTTATTTAAAAATTAAGTTTCTAAAAGTTGAGTTTATAAATGATAATATTTTAAATTTATTTAATAGTAATGATGAAATAGTTATTAATGCTTTAAGCGGATTTTATGGTTTACAAGTAACTTTAAAATCAATTGAAAAGAATTTAATTTTATTAAATGCTAATAAAGAATCATTTGTAACTGCTGGAAATTTAATTAATGAAATGCTTAAAATAAGTAAAACTAAAATTTATCCAATTGATTCAGAACATTGTGCTATTTTTCAATGTTTAGAAAAAGAAAATAAAGCAACTACTTTATTTTTAACAGCTTCAGGGGGAAACTTTAAAAATTTAACTTTAGAAGAAACCAAAAAAGTAACTTTACAAGATGCTTTACAACATCCAAATTGAAATATGGGTAAAAAAATAACAATAGACAGTTCAACTATGTTTAATAAAGCTTTTGAAATATTGGAAGCCTATTATTTATTTGATGTTAAAAATATAAAAGTTTTGCAACATCCTCAATCAATTATTCATTCAATGATAGGTTTTAAAGATGGATCAATAAAAGCTCAATTATCTATTCCAGATATGAAACAAGTAATTAATTATTTTTTACATTTTCCTAAAAGATTTTCATATTATAAACAAAAAGATATGCAATTTAATGATTTAATTAACTTAGAAATAAAAGAAATTGATCAAGATAGATTTAAACCTATTAAATTTGCTCTAAGCTGTCTTAATTATAAAAACTCAAAGTCAATTGCTTTGAATGCTTCAAATGAAGTATGTGTTGATTATTTTTTAAAAGGAAAAATAAGGTTTTATGAAATAACAGAAATTGTGGAAAAAGTTTTTAATGAATGTGAAAATATAGAATTAAAAAATTATGAAGAGATATTAAAATATGATAAAGCAATAAGAAATATTACAATATCAAGAATTGGAGAATAATAAATGAGTGAAATAAGTAGCGGAATGATTGTATTAGCTTTTTTTATTGGAATTATAGTTATGTTATTGTTAATAACTATTCATGAAGTTGGACACTTGGTTGTTGCAAAAATAGCAAAAGCTTATGTTTATGAATTTTCAATTGGTTTTGGACCAAGGATTTTTGTATTTAAAGGAAAAGAAACATGAGTTTCTATTAGAATATTTCCATTAGGAGGATATTGTTCAATAGCATCAGATAAATCAGATCCACCAAGTGAAAGAGAAGATGAAGTAGTTCCCGATGAAAGAAAATTAGATTATATTGCAAGATGAAAAAAAATGTTTTTTATTCTAGCAGGACCATTAATGAACTTATTTGTTGCTTTATTATTATTTACAACAATTTTTGCAGCAATTGGTGAAAAGAAAAATGATATGACTTATTTTGGGGCAAACTATGTCCAAAATGGAATTGCTGCAAAAGCAATTAAAGAGAGTGAAATTAATCAAAATGTTAATATTGAATATGTAGAGCAAGATTATGTTATTTGAGGGTGAAGAATGTTTGGAAATAAAAATGAAGAACCTAAAATAACTTTATTTGATAATATTTGTGATTCACAAAACTCAAAATGTGATGTTAAAATAAATAATTTGGAGGAACAAAAAGCAGTTGATTATAAAAAGACTGTTTATAATTTTATTGATAATTTAAAATTATCAATAAATTATGAAAATATAAAAATTCAGTTTGCTTATAAAAAAGTTGATAAATATAGTGGATATTCATTAGATAAATACAAAGAAGGAGTTATTACTAAATTACAAAATATTAAAGTTGGTGAATCAGTTGGAATAGCACCACCAAATAGAATTTATGAAACTACACTTCAAGCTTATGGAGATGGATGAGGAGAAACTTTTAAAGCTTCAATTTCAATTTTAGAAGCTCTTGGTAATGTATTTACTGGTAAATTCTCAAATCTTGTAGGACCAGTTGGAGTTGCAAAACAAACTGCAAGTTTACTACAAAGTGCATATCAGTTTTTTATTTATGTAGCAACAATTAGTGCAAATTTATTTATATTGAACTTAATTTTCTTACCACCACTTGATGGATATAGATTATTAGAAAATTTTATTGAAATGATATTAAGAAAAGAGTTACCTTTAAAATATAAAATTTTTGTAAATACAGCAGGAGCAATTTTATTTTTATTATTATTTGTAGTAATTACTATAAAAGATTTTATAGTGTAGTAGAAAAAAATGGAGGTTAGTAAAATGAATAAAGAAGTAAAAGATATGTTTGAAAAACTAAATGTTTTTTTAGAAGAGTCAGAAGAAGTTTATTTTGAAGGTGCTCATTTTTACAAAGAAGCTGAATTTAGTGCAAGTGTTAATAAACTAAGGGTTTTTATTAAAATTAAAGATTTTTTAACAATTCATTTATTAAATAAAATTGAAACTATTTTAAATACAAATACTTTAGTTCCAACAAAACTAAATTTATTAGTTAATAATAATAATTATTCAAAAGAATTAATATGAAATCATATAGAATATATCAAAGAACAAAAAGCAGAAGTTAAAACAGGAACAATTAAAATTCTTTCACCATCAACTGTAGAATATTTTAATGAATACAGAATGGTTATATTTAATGTTTCTAATCAAACTGAAAAAATTCTTTTAGAAGAGCATAAAGAATATTATAAAAATAAACTTTTAAAGTATGGTTTTAAAGATATTGATTTAGAAATTAAAGTTAAAGAAAATCTTAAAACAAATGTATTAGAGTCAATTAGAGAAAAATATGAAAAAGCTTCTAAAATAATTCCAAATCAACAAAAAGAAGTGTTTGAATCTAAACCTATTTTTTCTGCATCAAAAACTAAATATAGATCAAATGAAGAAATTTTAAATAAACCAACTTATGAAAAAATAGTTGATTTAGAAGAAGATGCTCAAAATGTAACAATTCAAGGAGAAGTTATTTCTAAAAAAATTCGTAAATCTAAAACTGGGAGAAATATTTACAATATTGCAATAACTGATGGTACATCATCGGTTATGTGTATTTTTTTTCAAAGAAACAATGATCCAACTTTTTTTGATGAAATAACAGAAGAGACAAAAGAAAGTTTAATTGGTTTTGAAAACCAAATTATAAGAAAAGGGGATTGAGTTTCTTTTAATGGAAATTTTAATTTTTCAACTTTTGATAAAGGTTATATTTTTTATATTAATAAATATAAAAAAATTGAATCAAAAAAAACTTATAGAAAAGATGAAGCCAAAATTAAAAGAGTTGAACTACACACTCATACAAAAATGTCTGTAATGGATGGAATAAGTAGTGCAAAGAGTTACATTGAAACTGCAAAAAGATTTGGATGAAACTCTATTGCTATTACAGATCATTTAAACTTGCAAGCTTTTCCTGAAGCATATTATGCACTATTAGATGTAAACAAAGGTGTAGAAGAGGAAAATAAATTAAAGTTAATTTATGGTAGTGAACTTGTTATGTTACAAGATGACGCATGAATTATTAAAAATCCAAAAAATCAAAATTTACGTGAAGCAAAATTTGTTGTTTTCGACTTAGAAACAACTGGTTTATCTCCAGAATATGATGAAATTATTGAATTTGGAGCAAATGTTTATGATTATGCTAAAGGAACTTCAAAAAAATATGATATTTTGATTAAACCAACTCAACCAGTATCAAAATTCACAATTGATTTAACTAATATTACAAATGAAATGTTAGAAGATAAAAATTCAATTGAAATTGAATTCAAAAATATAATGGAAATTATTAAAGATGGTATTCTTATTGCCCATAATGCTAACTTCGACTTTAATTTCTTACAATCTTTTGCAACTAAACTTGGTTATGGAGAATTAACAAATACTGTAATTGATACTTTATCACTTTCTAGACTTTTACAACCAAGATTAAAAAACCATCGATTGGGAACTGTTGCTAAAGCATATCAAATTTTATATGATGAGAAAATTGCTCACCGTGCTGACTATGATGCTGAAGTTCTTACAAATATGTATGAACATATGTGAAGTGAAGCTAAAAAAATTACTTCAATTGATATTGATTCAGATTGAAATAAATTTAATAAAGATAAATTTGAGAATGAGAATTTTAGAAGATCTAGAGGTTTTCATGTAAATGTTTTGGCAAAAAATCAATATGGATTAAAGGATTTGTATAAGTTAATTTCCTATTCTCATACAGATAATTTTTTAGGATCTCCAAAAATATTTCAATCAAAACTTTTAGAAATGAGACAAAAAAACAATATTTTAATTGGTAGTGGATGTGTCAATGGAATTGTTTTTGAATATGCACGAACTGGAACTTTTAAGATGCTAGAAGATGCAATTAATCTTTTTGATTATATTGAAATTCAGCCATTAAGCGTTTATAAAAAGTTAATACAAACAGATGATTTAACTATGGAATATTTAAAAACTATAATTTTAAAAATAATTGAAATTTCTAAAAAATTAAATAAAAAAATTATTGCTACAAGTGATGCTCATTATATAGATCCTGAATTAAAAAAAATTAGAGATATTTATATAAATACAAAGGGATTAGGAGGAATTTATCATCCACTTTATGATTTCAAACAAAGAGTAAAAGATAATCCTGATCAACATTTAAGAACTACAAATGAAATGCTAGAAGAATTTAAATGATTAGAAAATAGTGAATTAATTAATGAAATTGTAATTCAAAATCCATTAGATCTTTCAAATTTAATTGATAAAAACATAATTCCTATTAAATCAGGTTCATATCCACCTAACATTGAAAATGTTGATAAATTATTAACAGATGAATGTTATAAAAATGCTAAAGCAATTTATGGAGAAAAGTTACCTGAAATTGTTAAAACACGTTTAGAAAAAGAATTAGCTTCAATTATAAAACATGGTTTTACAGTTGTTTATTGAATAAGTCATTTATTAGTTAAAAAATCAAATGATGATGGTTATTTAGTTGGAAGTCGTGGTTCTGTAGGAAGTTCATTTGTAGCAACAGCATCTTTAATTACAGAAGTTAATCCACTTAAAGCTCATTATATATGCAGTGAATGTAAATATTCAGATTTTGAAACACCAGAAGAGTTTAAATGTGGATATGATTTGCCAGAAAAAATGTGTCCTAAATGTAATGCAAAATTAATTGGAGAAGGTCATGATATTCCTTTTGAAACTTTTTTAGGATTCGATGGAGATAAAGTTCCAGATATAGATTTAAACTTTTCTGGAGATTATCAACCAATTGCTCACAATTTTACTAAAGAAATTTTTGGTGAAAATAATGTTTTTAGAGCTGGTACTATATCAACTGTTGCTGAAAAAACAGCTTATGGATTTACAATGGCATATTTTGAAAAACAAAATGCTAATTTTGATTTAATTAGAAAAGCTGAAATTGAAAGACTTGCAAGTTTATCTACAGGAGTAAAAAGAACAACAGGCCAGCACCCAGGGGGAATTATTATTCTTCCAAAAGAATATGAAATTGAAGATTTTACACCAGTAAACTATCCAGCAGATGATGAAACAAGTGATTGAAAAACAACACATTTTGATTTTCATTCAATTCATGACAATTTATTGAAAATGGATATTTTGGGACATGTTGATCCAACTGCTTTAAGAATGTTATATGATTTAACTAGATTTGATCCAATTAAAGTACCTACAAATGATAAAAAAGTCTATTCTTTATTTTCAGAACTTTCAGCATTAAAAATTGATTCACAATCAATTCTTGGTGAAACAACAGGAGCTATTGGACTTCCTGAATTTGGAACTCATTTTGTTAGAAACATGTTAAAAGAGACAAAACCTAAAACATTTGCAGATCTTGTTCAAATTTCAGGATTAAGTCATGGAACTGATGTTTATGTTGGAAACGCTCAATCTTTAATTAAATATGGTATTGCAAATATATCGTCTGTTATTGGTTGTAGAGATGATATTATGGTATATTTAATGTCAAAAGGATTAGACTCTTCTAACTCATTTAATATTATGGAAAGTGTTAGAAAAGGAAAAGGACTTTCAAAAGAGTGAATATCTCTTATGAAAAATCATAATGTTCCTGAATGATACATTAATAGTTGTTTAAAAATTAAATATATGTTCCCAAAAGCTCATGCAACTGCTTATGTATTAATGGCTTATAGAGTGGCATGATATAAAATTTATTATCCAGAAGAATATTATGCTGTTTGATTTTCAACAAGAGCAGATTTCTTTGATTTAGAAACTGCTTTAAAAGGAAAAGAAGCAATTAATGCAGCAATAGAAGATATTAGACATAGATTAAATAATAAATTACCAGTTACTGCCAAAGAAATTTCTTTAATTACAGTTTATGAAGTTTTATTAGAAATGTTTGCAAGAGGTATTGAAATTAGAAATATAGACTTTAATATTTCTGAGGGTAATCAATTTGTTATTTTTAAAGATGGAGATAAAAAAATTTTAATACCACCATTTAATGTTATTGACTCTCTTGGAGAGGCAGTGGCAAAATCAATAGTTAATGCTCGCAAAGATAGAAAAATAACAAGTGTTAGTGATTTAAAACAAAGAACACAAGTAACTCAAACACAAATTGAAATTTTTGCAAAACTTAAAATAACTGATAATTTAAAAGATGATGAACAACTTTCATTTAATTTTTAAGTGAAAATCATTATCTTTTTTTATTTATTAACTTAAAATAATATAAAATTAATCTATAAAAGAGGTAACTATGTCATTAGAAATTGTAAAAAATAAATACTTAGATAATATAAAAGAAATTCTTAAGGAATATAATTTTTCACTTTATGAATTAAATATAGTAAATGATTTTGAATCAACAGTATTACAAGTTTTGGTAGAAAATAAAGATATTAAGAAAAAAAATATGGACTTTGATTTACTAATTAAAGCCAATGAAAATATTTCTATTTTATTAGATGACATAAAAGAACTTAAAGATCCATATATTTTAGAAGTTGGTAGTGCAGGAGCAGAAAGAATTGTAAAATCAGCAGAAATTCTACAAAATAATATTGGTAGTTATTTTTTCTTGAACATTATTAAACCTATTGAAACTTTGACACAATTTTCTGCAACGTTAACAGAATTTAAAGATGAAGAGTTCTTATTTGAATTTTTTATTAAAGGAAGACCAAAAAAAATAAAATTAAAATGAGATGATATAGAATTTATTAGATTTGCAATTAAATTTTAATTTTTTAAAGTATTTAAGCGATTAATTCATTGGTGATTAATTTGAATTATAAATTTTTAAAGCAAAAAGGACAAAATGATTGTGCTGTTGCAGTAAGTTCAATGTTAATAAACTATTATCATAATAAAGATTTTGGAATAGAAGAGATTAAGTTTGAAAATTCTTTAAATGATGAGATGTTAAGTTTATATGATATTGAAAATTTATTAAACAAATATAAAATTGAGTTTATATCTTATACATGTAATTTTAATGAATTATTAGAAATAGATGTTTCAAATCCAATAGTTTTAAATTTTTTAAATGAGAATAATTTAGATCATTTTATAATTATTTATAAAAAACGAAAAAATGAGTTTTTAATAGCAGATCCTAATTCAAATGATTTAAAATGAATAACTTTTGATGAAATTAAAAAAATATATCAAGGATATTTATCAACAACAAAAGTATTTGATAAAATAAATTTTAAAAATAAAAGTTTATTTAATTGATTTACTTTTTTAAAAAAGTTTAAGTTAGAAATATTATTATTGTTTATTGTTTCAATATTACTTAATATTTTAATTTTAATTAGTAATAATTTTATAAAAATATATATGGATAATATAAGTTTAAAAAATAATAAAACTATGCAATTAATTTTTTTAACTTTTATTTTAACTTTTATAGTTCAAATAATAACTTCTTATTTTATTAATAAAATAATCTTTAAAATAAAAAATAAAGTAACTAAAAATATATTTTATTTTTATAAATCTAAGCTTATAAATCTTAATATTGAAAAATTTAATTCTTTTTCTAAAGAAGAATGAATAAAAAAATTATCTTATATAAATTCTATGTCTGATTTTATAAGTCAATGTACAATATCTTTACCATTGGGGTTAACTCTTTTTGTAATGTCATCTTTATTTTTACTTTTAATATCTCCATTTATTCTAACGTTAGTTTTAATACAAAATTTAATTTGTGTTTTTTTATCACTTGGTTTTTTTTATTTTATGAAGTAACTGAAATTAAGAAAAGAGAGAAAAATAATTGAGTTTTATCTTGGATATAGACAATTATTAGATGGATTTGAAGAAATAAAATATAAAAATATAGAGTTAGAAATTAAATCTCAAAATTTTAAAAACTATTTATCTACTATTAAAGAAACAAAAAATATCTTTAATTTAGACAATAAAGCTCAGGTATTATTTTACTTAACTAATAAGTTATTTTTTTATTTAATATTTTATATATCAATAATATATATAAATCAAGAAAAATATTCTTTATCTGATTTACTTTTTTATACATCAGTTAGTTCATATATAAATATTTTTTTTAATAACGTTGAAAGTTTTATTTTAAATATACAAGAAACTTTAATTGCAGATAAGTCCTTAAATTTTATTTTTAAATCTGATGATAAGAATATAGAATATAAAAAAATAAATAAAATAGAGAGTGTAACTGCTAAAAACTTATACAAATATAAAAGTGATTCTTGTTTACTAAAAGATTTCAATTTTGAATTTAATAAAAATACTTTTATTCATGGAAAGAGTGGTAGTGGCAAAACTACTTTATTAAAACTTTTATCTGGACATTATGAAAAATATGAAGGAGAATTAGTTGTTAATGAAGATACAAATTTTAAAAATTTAGATAAAAACTCATTTTTAAGTAAATCAATATATTTAGGTCAATATGATTATTTATTTAATGGATCTGTGTGACAAAATATTCAACAATTTAAAAATAAAGTGGATTTTCAGATTTTAGAAGATTTTCATTTAATTGAGATTTTAGAAAGAAATAATATAGATTTAGCAAAAAAAATTTATGAAAATGGTTATAACTTAATCAAAGGTCAAAGACAAATTATTAATTTTATAGCTTTATTTTTTACAAATAAAGACTTATATCTTATTGATGAACCTTTAAGTAATGTTGATAAACATACTGATTATTATTTATTTAAAACTTTTATGGAATATAAAAAAAATAGTTTAATTGTAATGTGCGATCATGATTTAGCTTATTCTAACTTTTTTTAAAAAATAGTGGAGGTAATTTAGTGAAAAAAGAATTAAAAATGCTTTATTTTCTTCTAATATTTCTTTTACTATTCTTATTAACTTTAATTTTACTTAAGAAACAACAAACTTTTTTTGGATCTGTTTATATACAAGAATATATTGATGAACAAGGAAGTATAAAGAAAGATTTGTATCTGTTAAGTTCTAAAAAATTGAATATAAGTTTAATTGATTATATAATTTTAGAAACAAATCAAGGAAATATGTTTGTTAGTTCTTCAAAACTTGAATATAGTAATTCTTTAATAAAGATTAATATAAGCAATATTGGAAGTATTAAGTATCCCTCAAATAATGTTTTGATATATGGTGAGAAAATATCTTTATTGTCTTATTTATTATCAAACATTTTCTAAAATTAAATAGGAGATTAAAAAATGAATGATTTATTAGAATTTAATTATGAAACAAAAAAATCTTTGAAAGAGTATGAAAATTTATTTAGAAATCTTTTAGTTTCTGCTAAAAAAATATTGCATATAAATAAAAATTTAAGTTTATCTGTAAATTATATTAATGAGATTAAGTCAAAAGAAATAAATAAGCAATATAGAGAAAAAGAATATGTTGGAGATGTAATTTCTTTTCCAATTAATGATGAATTTGGCATTTATGAACAATTAGATTTTAAAGAAGTTGGAGATATTTTTATTACTTTTAGCGAAGCACAAAATAAAGCAAAAAAATATAATCATACAATTATAGAGGAAATGGCTTGATTGTTTGTGCATGGCTTACTTCATATATTAGGTTTTGATCATGAAACTAATGAGCAAGAGGCAAAGGAAATGTTCAAATTAACAGATGATATTTTGGAAAGTGAAAATATTAAATATATTATGTCTTTTTAATATCATTTTTTTTTTTTTTTTAGTATTATCTATATAATTAACGTTTTAAATTAATTGTAAAAATAAAATAAATAAAAGGTAGTGAAAAACATGAAAATTTTAATAATGCTTTGAACATTTTTAAATCCATTTTCTTATGCTGCTTCAACATATGAAGTTATAAAAGAGAATTCAATAAATAATTTAGATTTAAATACAAATAATCAAATAAATAAAAATAAATCAATAGATTATAAAAGTTTAATTGAACCAAATCAAAAAAATGCCTACTATGGTCGTATTTTAAAATATTATTATGCAAATAGTATAGAAGTAAATAATGAAGATATTACTACAATAGAAAGCAATTTAGATATAGGTGAATTATTTGGAATAGGTTGATTATTTGGGAAAAGGGGAACTAATTCAAAATTTTATAAGCAATTAATTATTCAAAATATGTTAGCATCAACAATTATGCCAAGTATTTATGGAGCTTCTAGTGATCAAGAATTTTTTGCAGAAAGTTTTAGTAAATGATTAAATACAGATGATGATATAAAAAATAAAAGTTGAGAAGTTACAAATAATTTTTATATAAACATATTACCTAAAATTATATCAGTTGGTGGAAGATTTGATGATATATATCAAGAAAATCAAACTATTTTTGATAAAACAATTGAAATAGTTAATTCTTATTTAAATTCATCTGCAAAAGTAAAATATGATGCAACTTTAGGTAAAAATGAATCTAATGCTTTAAATTTACAATATAGTCCATCAATTATATGAAATAATTCTCATGAAAACGCTTTATCAAATATTATTGAACAAGTTGAAAAAGAATTTCAAAGAAAAATTATTTTATCTAATAAACCAAAAATTACACAAATAGTTTCTGCGTGAATGTATGATTCATATACACCAGCTAGTAAAGAATCAATAAATTCATTTAATAATTTCAACAATAAACATTATAATTCATTTGAAGAATTAGATACTAAATTACAAAATTCATCTAAAGATATAAATAATTATAGTACTGTTTGATTTTCACATATTTATGAAAATCTTGAACAGAATTATTTATCAAAAACTCCAAATATAGGAATTAACAATGAAAAATGAACAAAAAAACAAACGCTACAGTTAAAAGAAACTACTTTAAAAATGTATAATGCACTTTTTAATTTAATTAAAAATGAAGAATGAATTAATAAACTCTTATTAGCTTTAATAATTACTCCTGATTTTCCATTAAAATTGGAAAAAAAAGGTGTTATGGGTTATACATCTACTTTACCGCAAATTAAGGGTAATGGTATTTTTGGCAGATTTATAAGTATTAGATATTCATATATTGTAATTACAGGTCCTAGTTTAACTTATAAAAAGTTTAATAACCAATATAAAACTGGATTTTGAAGTAGTCCAAATAAATACAGTGTTTTAATACACGAAATGGGTCATGTTGTTGATCATTTTGGAAGCAAAAATAGTGAAAATAGATTAACTAATTATTCAAAAGCAATAAATTATAAAAATCTTTATGAAGGTGAATTCTTTGGTGAATATACTCCAAGTTCATTATGAATAAACAAATCATTGTGAATTATAGTTGGTTCAGTTGCAGCAACAATAGGGACTATAACAATTTTTTATCTAGTTATAACAAAAATTAGAGTAAAAAAATCTAAAAAATAGTTTAAAATGCCTTTTAAAGGGCATTTTTTATATATTGCAAATTAAAAGTTAATTAAAGTATAATAAAAGAGCAGAATAAAAGGTGTAAAAATATGGCAAAAAAAAATGATATTAAAAAGAAAACAAAAGTTGGTACAAGAGTAAAAAATAAATTTGCAAATGCAGCAAGAGGTATTTTTACTGCATTTAAGGAGGAATCAACTTTAATTGTTTATTTAATAGTTGTTATTTTTGCAATCGGTCTAGGTATTTGAATTAAACTTTCTACTATCGAATGATCAATAGTAATACTTACAATAGGGGTATTAACAGGATTTGAATTTGTAAATACTTCTATTGAAAATTTTGTAGATTTGTTAAGTTTTGAATATAATATTCAAGCGAAAAAAATTAAAGATATTTGTGCAGCAGCAAGTATTATAAATGCTTTATTGTCTGTTGTTATTGGTTTTTTAATTTATTTGCCAAAACTAATAGAAACTATTAGTAATTTATTTAATTAGTGAGGAATGAAAATATGAGTTTAAGTAAAGATAAAGTTTATAGTGATTTAAAAGAACTTAGAAAAAATGCATATGCACCTTATTCAAATTTTAGAGTTTCTTGTGTAATTTATTTAAAAAATGGTAATGAAATAAAGGGTGTTAATGTAGAAAATGCAGCTTATAATCCTACAATATGTGCTGAAAGATCAGCTTTAACTCAAATGATAGCACAAGGTTATAATAAAAATGATGTAGAAATTATAGCTCTATACACTGATTCAGAAGGGTTTGGTTCTCCATGTGGAACTTGTCGACAAACACTTTTTGAATTACTTTTGGAAAATCAAGAAATTTGAGTTTATAATAAAAATAATTTTATTAATTCATTTAAAGTAATAGATTTTTTACCATATGCTTTTACAAGCAAAAATATAAAATAATAAGGAAAAAATTATTTATTTTATAGAACTAATAAAATTTGAATCAATATTTATTAATTAGATAAAAGTTTGAAATATTGTAAGAGAAATCATTTTAAAAATAAATAATACTTAAATCAATTAAAAAAATTATATTTAAGATAACTAGGTTTTTACCTAGTTTTTTTATATAATTTTATAGACTAAAAAGGAGAACTAAAATGATAAGATTAGATACAATCGTAACAGACGTATTAGCAGCAGTTGGTCTAGCTATTATAATTTTATCTCCTTTAATTTTTTGTGATATTCAAAGAAAAGTTTTAAAACAAAGACTTCATACTAGAGTTGATGGAGAAAAGTTGTTTGAAAAATTAAAATATGATTTAAAACTTTCTCAAGTCTCAGGTATTTCTAAAACAAGATTATATAAAGATGTTGATTATGCAAAAACAATTTTTAGAGGGGCAATGGATTATAATTCTAGAGAAGTTGTATGATATTTTAATGAATTATTTGCAAAAAGACATATCAATTCAACAATTAGAAAAAAAGCATGATTACAAACATGAATTTGAATTATGACAATTTTAGTTATTGGAGGAGGATCTTATTTAGATATATTAAATTGACTTTTTGATATGAAAAAAATGCAATCAAGTAGTGGAATAGTTTCTATTTGAGTTTTATTCTTTTTTGCAAATGTAATTTCAACTCTAATAAAATATTTCGAGTTTAATAAAGTAAAAACTGTAATTAATGATCAAGTTAGACAAATTAATTTAACTAAAAAAGAAAAAGTTCGGAAAGATTATAAAATAGTTTATTGAATATCTTGTGCTGCTCCTGTTGTAGGATTTATATTGATAGTAATTAATATATTTTTCAAATAATAATAATTTAAAAAAGGTGGTGATAATATGAAAAAAACAAATTATTTAATAAGAGGAAAAATTGGTGAGTTTTTTACAAGAGCTTTTTTAAAATCTAAACAAGTAAAAATGGTTTCTGAAGGAGATTATCTTGCAAGACTAAGATGTTGTTGTAAAGTAGTATATAGCATGCCAATTCAAATTATCTGAATTGCTTTATTCTTTTATGCAAGAATTGTAGTTCAAAAATATATGAATAATTCAGCAAATGGAATAAAATTAGAAGATTTATGATTATATAAAGATCAAATAAATGTTTTAAATACATTTATGTTTATTCAAATTTATCATTTATTTATAATGTCAGCAGTTTTAATTGTTATGTTAAATATGACGATGGGTAAAGGAACCACTTTTTTTACAACAATATTTAATATTCTCTATATTTCAGAAGGATTACTTTATGGAAGTTTTTTATTTGTATTAGATTGAGTGGGAATCCTTCATAAATTTCAAGATATTTCACAATTGCTTGAAATTCTTAAAACACAATGACTTTGAATATTTGCTATTTTTATAGCGTTATTTTCATATGTTCCACTAAAATCAATTTTTAAAGATATAAATATGTGAAACAGAGAATGAATTAGAATTCAAAGATATCGAAAAACAGAAGATAGAGAAAATGGTTTTATTTTTAAAACATGAGTTACTCCTGGAGAAATTAAAGCAAGAATATTAATGATTAGTGCTGGATGATTTTTAATTGTTTCTGCTAGTGTATTTCATTTAATGGATGTTTTTGCATCAACCAATTTTAATACTATTAAATATATAATACTTATTTCTGGATACATTATCTTTTTAACTTCTTATGTAATACCTTACAATACAATAAGTTTAATTTTTTATTGAATATATCAATTTTTATTATTTGCATTTGTAATATATGCACTTTATATGGTACAAAATGTAGCGTGACTTTCATTTATGTGATATCATTATTTAAATTTAATATTGCTTATTCCTTGAATGCTTTCATTAAGCTCATCAATAAGATATACTTGAACCATAAAGGACAAAGAAGAAATAAAAGCTGTTGCTTTAAATATGTTTGAAACTGAAGATGATTTTGAAGAATTTATAGATGAAAAAGAAGTAGAACAAAAAGTTAAAGAATCAGAAAATATAATTTAGGAGAGAAGAAATTGCAAAAAATTAAATCAGGATTTATCAGTATTATTGGAAGACCAAATGTGGGTAAATCAACACTTTTAAACACTTTATTAGAAAAAAAAGTATCAATTGTTACAGATAAAGCACAAACAACAAGAAATAGAATAAATGGTATATTAACACAAAGTGATGCTCAATATATTTTTGTTGATACACCTGGAGTTCATAAAGCACAACATGAATTAGGAAGATTTATGAATAAAGTAGCACTATCTTCTACAAAAGGAGTAGATTTAATTTTATTTTTAGCTCCTGCTGATGAATTTATTGGAGATAATGACAAATATATTTTAAATGCTCTAAAAGAACGTGATGTTCCTATATTTTTAGTAATAACAAAAAGTGATTTAGTAAAAAAAGATAGACTAGAAACTAAAATTAAAGAATGAAAACTACAAGATTTTCAATTTAAAAAAATATTAACTATTTCTTCTACAATGGGAAATAATTTAAATGAGCTTTTAATTGAAATTAAAAATGCTTTACCTGAAATAGGTATTAAATTTTATCCTGATGATACTTTTACAGATCAACCTGAACGTTTTTTAATAAGAGAAATTATTCGTGAAGAAATATTGTTACAAACTGAACAAGAGATTCCTCATTCAGTTGCTATTTTAATTGATAAATTTGAAGAAAAAAAAGATATTATTAAAGTAATTGCTTCAATAATATGTGAAAGACAAAGCCAAAAAGGAATTATTATTGGAAATAAGGGGTCTAAAATTAAATCAATAGGAATTAATTCAAGAGAAAAATTAGAAAATTTATTTGATAAAAAATTTTATTTAGAATTATTTGTTAAAACAAAAGAAAAATGAAGACAGTCAGCTTCACTAATTAAACAGTTAGGTTATGATAAAGATAGTTATTAGGTGAAATAAATGGGGGCAATAAAAATAAATGCTGTAGTTATTGAATCAAATTATTATGATGACTTTGCAAAAATTGTTAAAGTATTTAGTAAACAATTTGGAAAACTATCTTTTATTGCTCCAGGTTTAAATAAATCAACATCTAAAAATAGATATTCTATTCAAACTTTTAGTTTAAGTGATTTTGAAATTTTTAAAGCAAGAAAAGAAGAAAAAATAAGTAAATTAAAAACAGGAATTTTAAAAAAAGATTATTTTAAAATAGCTCAAAATTATAATAATTATGTTTATTGCTCAATTATATTTAAAATTTTAGATCAAATAGAACAAATTAGTCATAAAAACTACAAGATTTTTAAGATGCTTATTTTTTCTTTAGAGAATATAAATAATAATAAAAATTCTTTTATAAATTATTTATTTTTTATAACTTATTTAATACAAGAATCTATTCAACCTTTAAGAATTAAAAGCTGTGTAAGATGTAAAAAATCACCATTTCCTATAGTAAGATTTGAATATAGTGAATATGGTTTTATTTGCACTAATTGTTTATTACCAGATGAAAAAAAGCAACCAGATTCATTTATTAAATTATTGGCAAATATTAATAAAAAAACAATTTATTTTAATGTTGAGCAGAAATATTATTATACTGATTTAATAGTGTTGCACAATATTGTTGTTAATTATTATGAAAACGTTTTGGGTATTTATATGGGACCAATAAAAATGCTAAAAGATACTGTAGCTTTAAATGTTAATGAAATAGAATCAAATAAATATAAATAACACTCATATTTTATTGACAATAACTAATATATATTAGAAAATTCATAAGTATCTCGATATATGCAAACTAGAAGTTTGCTTTTTTTATTGTTAGGAGAAAACTATGAAAATAGAAATAGATAAATTAATTTCCCATTTAAAATCACAAGGATTTGTATTTCAAGGTTCAGAAATCTATGGAGGACTTGCTAATTCATGAGATTATGGTCCATTGGGTGCAGAAGTTAAAAATAAGTTAAAAAAACTATGATGAGATTTTTTTGTAAGAAGAAATGAGTACAATATAGGTTTGGATTCATCAATTATATTAAATCCAAAAGTTTGAGAAGCTTCAGGTCATTTAGGTAATTTTAATGATCCATTAATAGATTGTAAAAAATGTAAATCACGTTTTAGAGCAGACAAATTAATTGAAGAAAAATTTACAGAAATGAATGTTGGGGGATGAACAAATCAAGAAATTGAAGAGTTTATTAGAGAAAAAAAAGTTAATTGTCCAAAATGTGAAGCTAATGATTTTACAAATATTAGACAATTTACATTAATGTTTAAAACTAATCAAGGAGTTATTGAAGATGCTTCTTCAACTGTGTATTTAAGACCTGAAACAGCTCAAGGAATTTTTATACAGTATAAAAATTCACAAAGAGCTTTAAGAAAAAAACTTCCTTTTGGAATAGGACAAATTGGTAAATCATTTAGAAATGAAATTACTCCAGGGAATTTTATTTTTAGAACAAGAGAGTTTGAACAAATGGAATTGGAATTCTTTTTCTCTCCAAATGATTCAAATGATTGATTTGAATATTGATTAGAAAAAGTAAAATTTTTCTTAGAAAAAATAGTTCAAATTAATAAAAAAAATTTTTCAATAAGAGAACATGATAAGCAAGAACTTTCTCATTATTCTAAAAGAACTGTAGATATTGAATTTGATTTTCCATTTGGAAGAGGAGAATTATGAGGTATAGCTCATAGAAGTGATTTTGATTTAAATCAGCATCAAAAGTATTCTGGTCAAGATTTAACTTACTTAGATCCAGAAACAAATAAAAAATATTTAGCCAATGTTATTGAACCAAGTGTTGGACTTGAAAGATTATTATTAGCAATTTTTTGTCAAAGTTATGTTGAGGAAAAAATTGAAAATGGAGAAAGAATTGTAATGAAATTACCTTATAAACTTGCTCCTTATTTAGTTGCAATTATGCCTTTACAAAAACAACAAAATGAAAAAGCTAATCAACTTTATAAAGAACTTTTAGTTGATTTTGATGCAACTTTTGATGAAACAGGTAATATTGGAAAACGTTATAGACGACAAGATGCAATAGGTACTCCATTTTGTATAACAATTGATTTTGACACACTAACAGATAATTGTGTAACTATAAGAAATAGAGATACAATGAGTCAAGAGAGAATTGAAATTACAAAAATTAAAAAATATTTGGTAGAAAAATTAATTTAAGTAAGGAGGGATAATTTGTCAATCTCACAACAGCAAATTGATTTAGTTTTAAATAAAGCCAATATTGTTGATGTTATTGGCAAATATATTGATCTTCAAAAGAAAGGAAGAAATTATGTTTCTATTTGTCCTTTCCATGATGATTCAGATCCTTCACTAAATGTATCTCCAGATAAAAAAATATTTAAATGTTTTGTCTGTGGAACAGGTGGAAATCTTATTACATTTGTTCAAGAATTTAACAATATAACATTTTTTAAAGCATTATCATTAATTGCAAAAGATTTCAAAATTAAAATTGAAGGTTTAAAGGATTTTGATGATAAGCCTAAATATAATTCAAAAGAAAGTATTTTATTTGATATTAATAAAGCAGCATCAGAATTTTTTAATGGTTTATTAATTTCTTCTTTATCAGCTAAAGCAAGAAATTACTTAAAAGAAAGAAAAATAACTAATGCAGAAATTAAGAAATTTAAAATTGGTTTTTGTCCTAATAAAGTAAAAATTTATGATTATTTAATTAAACTTGATTTTTCTCAAGAAAATATCTTTGAATCAGGAGTAGTTTATAAAAATGGAATTGATTATAATTGTGCTTTTGAAAATAGATTAATATTTCCAATTACAGATGAAGATGGAAATATAATTGGATTTTCTGGAAGAGTGATCGATTCAAATGAAAGTCCAAAATATAAAAATAGTAGTGAAAACTTAATTTTTAAAAAATCACAATTAGCTTATAATTTTGATTGTGCAAAAAAAGAAGCTAGAATAAAAAATGAAATTATTATTTTAGAAGGTTTTATGGACGTAATAAGTTTGGAATCTATTGATATAAAAAATACTGTAGCTATTATGGGAACAAGTTTAAGTGATTATCATATAAGACTTTTTTCAAGAGTTGCTAAGCGATACAAATTATTCTTGGATGGAGATAAAGCAGGAGTTAATGCTGCTTTAAAAATATCTCAATTTCTACTTGAAAAAAAAATAGATGTAACTGTAATTGAAAACAATACAGGAAAGGATCCTGATGAACTTGTTAAATTAGGAGAAAAGAATTTAATCAATCAAATGATTGAAAATTCTATTCATCCAGCAAATTTTGCAACAAGATATTTTTCAAAAGATCTTGATACAAAAAATTCAATTAAAGTTAGTGAATTCATTGATAAAGTTGTTTCAATTTTAAAATTTGAATCCAACGAAAGTATAATAGATTCTACAATACTAAATTTATCTGAAATCACTAAACTTGAAAAAAATATAATTAGAAATATTTTTAATCAAGAAAAAGAAAAAATAAAACCTTCATCATTTAAATTAGATAAACCTAATTTAAATGAACATTATAAAAATAATTTTATTAATAATGAAGATTATATAAATAGAATGATGAACAGTTATGTTGAAGAAGAAACTTCTAACTTTGAAATTCCAGAGTATGCATATGATACAATTAAAAAAGAAAAAATTGAAGAAACTAAATATAAAAATATTAATAGTAAAAGTTCAAAAAATTTTGCTGAAGCAGCTTTAATTTGAAATTTATTGGAAAATGATTCTTTAAAAGAAGAATTATTAAAAAAAATTAATATTATTGAATCTGTAGGGGTCAAAAAAATACTAAAATTTATAATTAATCATTATAAAGAAAATAAGTATTTTGGTCATAATTGAGAACAAATAGCAAATGACTTAAAAGAATTTGGCCCTAAATATTGTGAATATATATATGAAATTAAAAATAGGCATTTTTCTTCAATGCAAAAAACTTTATCAAAAAAAGGTGTAGAGGATTGTTTTGATGCAATAGAACTTTACAATATTGAAGATGAAATAAAAACTTATAATGAAAAAATAAATTTAACAAAAGATCCAGAACTTAAAATTCAATTTGCAGAACATATAGAGCAGTTATTAAAAGATAGAAACAAAATTTATGAAAAAAGGAGAAAAATATAATGGCACTAAATTTAAAAAAATTTGAAACAATAGAAGATTTTAAAGAATATCTTTGAAATTATTTAGATAAAAATGACAATGAAATAGCTCAAGAAGAAATTCAAGAAGTTATTTTTAAAAAATTTCAAGATATTGATGAAGATGAAGTAAGTTTACTTTTTGATGAACTTGCTAAAAGAGATGTAGTTTTTACAGATGATTTTATCGATGAAGATGATGATGAAGATGAGATAGATGAAGAAATAGATGATGATGCTGATGAACTTGAAGGAGAATTTAGAAAAAGAGATAAAGAAAGAAAAGATCTAAAAAAAGCAAATGAAAATAATACACCTGTTAAATATAGAGTGGGTGGAATTAGTAATGAAACTAAAATTCAAGATATTATTAAATCATATTTTAATCAAATAGGTTCTTCAAAAATTTTAACTAAAGATGAAGAAGTTGAATATGCAAAAATGCTAGAAGATTTAGATCCAGAAATAGCAAAAGAAGGAAGAGATAAATTAATTACTTCTAATTTAAAACTTGTTATTTCAGTTGCTAGAAAACATTTAAATAGAGGTTTAGATTTTGCTGATTTAATTGAAGAAGGAAATATTGGTTTAATGAAAGCTGTTGATAAATTCGACTATAAAAAGGGATTTAAATTTTCAACTTATGCAACATGATGAATTCGTCAAGCTATAACTAGAGCTATTGCCGATCAAGCAAGAACAATTCGTATTCCAGTTCATATGGTTGAAACTATCAATAAACTTACAAGAATCGAAAGACAACTTACTCAGGAATTAGGAAGAGAACCTACATCAAAAGAAATTGCAAAAACTTTTGGAAAAGGAATCACTTCACAAAAAGTTATTGAAATTAAGAAATTATCTATTGAACCAGTTAGTTTGGAAAAACCATTTGGTGATGAAGATGATACACATTTTGGAGATTTTGTTGAAGATAAAGATATTTCTTCTCCAGATGAGTACGCAGAAAAAGAAGCTTTAAGAGAAGTTATTGATCAAGTATTTAATGATATTTTAGCTCCAAGAGAAGAAAAAGTTGTAAGAATGAGATTTGGCATATTGCCAACTAAACTAAGAACTTTAGTTAGACTTGCAGAAGATTGTGAAGATGAAAACTGTGAACAATTAAAACAAGTAATTGCAGATTTAGATATTCACTATGACACATCAATTGAAAAAATTCAAAAATACAACAATCCTGTTATTCAATTTCATCTTGCAAAATATGATTCTCCAAAAACTTTAGAAGAAGTAGGTAAAGAATTAAAAGTTACAAGAGAAAGAATTAGACAAATTGAAGCAAAAACAATTAGAAAATTTAAACCATCTGCATCAAATCCTAAAGCAAAAGCTTTAAAAGATTTCTTTAAAGGATAAATTGAGTTTTCTTACTCCACGATTATTTTCACTTGCTAGTTTAATAACAGAAGGTGAAGTAGTTGCAGATATTGGAACTGATCATGCATATCTTTCTATTTATTTGGCCAAAGATGGCAAAGCAAAGAAAATATATGCAACTGATGTAGCATTAGGCCCACTTAAAGTAGCAAAAAATAATTTAACTTCTTTTGGTGTTGCTGATAAAGTTGAAACAATACTTGCAGATGGTATTGAATGAACAATATTAAATAAAATAAAATTAGATTCTTGTATTATAGCAGGAATGGGTTCAGCTTCTATTTTGGATATTCTTAAAAAAGATAATGAGAATATTTATTCTTATATTATTGCTTCAAATACAAATTTAGAACCAATTAGAAAATGAACTAAAGACAAAAAGTATTTTGTAGAAAAAGAATTAATTGTTGAAGATAATAAAATTATTTATGAAATTATTAAAATAAATAAATTTGCAGGAACTAAAATAAAAAATAAAAAGGATATTTTATTTGGTCCATTATTAATTAAAGATAAAAAAAATAAAGTATTTCTACAAAAATGATTAGAAGAAGAACAAAAACTTTTTAAACTATTACAACAAATTCCTAAAAAAGATAAAAAATATAAAGTTACTTTAAAGCGAAAAAAAGAAATTAGTAAACTTTTAAAAAGGAGAACTTTAATAAATGAATAAAATCAAAGCAAATGCTTTAACTAATTATTTAAATGATATGTTTCCACAAAAAAGTGCAGCTGAATGAGATAAAGTTGGTTTTCAATTAGAAGAAGTTTACAACTTGGAAAGTCAAGATGAAATAGAACATATAGTTATTTGTCTTGATGTTACAAAAGAAGTTGTTAAATATGCAATTGAAAAAAAATCAAATTTTATTATAAGTAGACATCCATTTTTGTTTATGGATTTTGAAGTTGAAATGAAAAATTTAGCAAAAAAAGAAATTTATGATATGTGTATAAAAAACGAAATTCAAATTTTTTCAATACATACAAATTATGATAATAGTGATAAACAAAATATTGTTGATTTAATTGAAACACAATTAAATGTTAAAAGTGTAGATAAAGTTGGTCTATTTAATGAAGGTTACAAAATTAAATTATTAAGATCATTTACTTTAAAAGAAACAATTGAAAAATTAAAGTTTATATTTGGCAAACAACAAGCACTATTAACAAGAAACTTTAATTTAGAAAAAGAAATTGATAAAATTTATTTAACTTCTGGTAGTGGAGCATCAACTATGATGGAATTAAAGTTACAAAATACTTTTTTTGTAACAGGAGAGGCAAAATGAAATGAGTGACTTTATGCTGATCAAAATAATATGGATATGTTAACTCTTGGTCATTATATGGAAAATCATTTTATTGATGATTTAAGAAGCAAATTATTAAAAACATTTGGAAATGAAGTTAAAATTAGTGCATTTGATATTAAAAATACATTTATAATTTATTAAAAATATCTGGTAAAATATTATTTAAAAAAAGAAAATTGTTTTAATATTTAGTATAATTATTTCTTTTTTAGCAGCTATTTTTTTGTGATATTTTATTTTTAATTGCTAAATATGAATATAGTAGAATAAAATAAGAAACTAAATTAGATACCGTAATTAAAGTAAAAGAAGAATTAAAAAATGAAATTATTTAATTGATTTCATTTTTTAATTCTTCTAAATATTTAATGAACTGGTTTTGAATAACACTTGAAGTAGATGCTCCAGCAGTAACAGCTACCTTATTTATATTTTTTAAGTCATCTAAATTTATTTCTTCTTTTCTATTTATTCTAATAGTTTTAATACCTTTATTTTCAGCTAATTCAACTAATTTTAAAGTATTATTACTTCTTTCATCTCCAACTACATACAATAAATCAACTTCTTTGGGATTCAAATCTAATACAGCTTGTTGTCTTACAAGAGTTGCTTCACAGATATCATTTTTATAAACTACATTAGGATATTTTTCTTTTACTTTTTTGTATATTAAATCTATATCAATTATTGAAAGAGTTGTTTGATTTGTTATAAAAATATTTGTATTTACAATATTTAAATTTTCTACTTCTTCTAAATTAGTTACTAAGTGAATTTTTTGCTCATCTAAACTAGTTAAAGCAATTGTTTCTGGATGATAGTGTTTTCCAATAAAAACAATATCATATTGTAAATTTAGATATTTTTGAATAACTTCTTCTGTTTCCAAAACTCATTCACATTTTGTATCTACAATTATTAATTCTAATTTTTGAGCTAAGTTGATAACTTTAGGATCTGTTCCGTGAGCTGAAAAAATAACAACACTTCCTTTAGGAATTGTTTTTATTATATCTAAACGTGATTTTTTTCAATCATCAATAGCAATTATTCCAAGCTCTTCTAATTCTTTTACAATTATTTTATTGTGGACTAAAAGACCTATCATGTAAATTTTCTTTTCAGGATACATTTTAATTGCATCTTTTGCCATTTTTATTGATTTTACTACTCCAAGACAAAAACCTCTTGGAGTTACTTTTAAAACATTCATAAAGCACCTCACACTATTTATTCTACTATTTAAAATTAGTAAATAAATATTATCTTTTTTACTTTTTCTTAATTTATAAACAATATTTTCCTTTAAAATATTATTATGGAGCAAAAATATGAAAAAATTTAGTAATTTCTTAATAAAATTAAAACCATATAAAAGATTGTATAAAATTTTTTGAATGATATTTATAATTGTGAGTTTATTTATTTTTCAAATAATTATGTTAAGTCTTTCTTATGCAGTGCCCCATAAAAATGGTGGATTTTACTATTGAATTAAAGGACTATATTTTTTATTTTGAGAATCTCGAATAGAGCCAAATTCAGCACAAGGTTTCATTTTTGCAGCAACAGTTATTGGTTGCCTTCCAATTATTCCAATTATTCCAATATTGTATTTCACATTTGCAAATTGATTTATTCAAGAAAAATTAAGTGATAAATTTATTAATGTACCAAAAGATAAATATTTATATTGAACAACTTTTATTCACTTTTCAGGAATAGCAATTTTATTTTTAATAATTCCAGGACTTTTAACTTATATTAATGGGGGAGGAATACTTCCACATCAAACATACAAAGCAGTTCCAGGAGCTTTTAGTAATAATTTTGCAGAAAGAATTGCAGGAGCAAGTGCAATTGTATATTATGCAATAGGTTGTCTTTTTGCAACAATTATCTTATTTTGAATTATTTGAATGGGACTTTGTTGAATTGGAAAACAAATTCAAAAACTTATTGAATCATTTAAACGCTGAAGAATGATACAAAAAGAAAAAAAACGTGAATTAAAACTTCAAAAATTAGAAAGTAAAAAAAGTAAAAAAACAAATAGTAAAAAATAATAGTATAATAAAATAAATTTGAAAGGAATGTTAAGATATGAAAAAATTATGTTCGTTTTTAGGTGTGCTTAGTTTAACAATAGTTTCTTCATCAACTGTTATTGCTTGTAATGGTGGTCTTGACATGTCACTTAGTCATACTGATCAAGAAAAAATAGTATCAATATACAATTTAACAGAAGATCAGCTTGTAAAAAATGGAGTTCGTATTAATTCTTTAATGACTGATGAAAATATTGATAAAGTAGTAGAAGCAATTGGTTTAACAGAACTAATTAATAAAAGTCCAAATGGAGCAGTACTTAAAAAAACTTTAGGTGTTTATATAATGTCTAATCAGTTTTTAAATGAAATTTCTTCAAAAGTACCGGGATATGAATGAATTGCAAATAAATTATCATGACAATCACAGTGAGCAATAAAAGATTTAGTAAAAGATGAAAATACAAGTTTAGCACTTTTTAATAATGTAAGTGGTTGAATGACTAAAAAAGATAGCAATTGATCTTTATCAGTTACTTTTTTAAATGAAGAATTGTTGGGATGAAATGGAATAGAAGATCCAGTTTATGCTAGAGTTAATATAAACAGAAAACTTAAGTCAAACAAGGATGGAGAAGTACAACCTAAAGATTCAAATGAAGAGGCAATTCATTTAGGTGATGATACATCTTATATTCCAAATTCACAAGATTCATTCTTAGATGAAAAAAATCCAAATAAAGGTATGATTTATCAAGGATATGCAAATTCTTCAAGTTTATTTAAACTTGAAAAGCTTCTTTCAAAAGAATCTTCAAAATTACCTACAGGCTTTTTTAATTATTCACCAAGTGCAACTGATTTTATTAATAATACTGTAATTAACTTAGATTTTGCAAATATGGTTTTACAAAATTCTCAAAAAGAAATTGAATCTATTTTAAATCAATATCTATTGGATAATCCTATTTTTTTAAGTGAAGGAATGAGCAGTACACAAGTAGAAAATATTGTTAAAAATCAAATTTATGCTGTTATGCTTAAAAATTCAATTGACAGAAGAAATCTTATAGATAGCAATGGAAATCCAGTTTTTATAAAAGAACAATTAATAGAAGCTGATTTAATTATTAAATCTATGATACTAAAATTAGAACAAAATATTAAAAGAATAACACAAGAAAATTCATGAATTGATAATCAATTATTAAAAAAATTTGCAAATATGATAGATACATTACAATCAGAAAATAATGAATTTGTATCAGTAAATAAAGATGAATTTTTTAATTCTTTTAGAGCTATCATAGAAGATTCAAGAGAAAAAGATAATCCAGAATCTGGACAGTATGCTTTTTTTACAGGATGATTAAATGCTAATTTATATAAAACTAATGAACAAGGAAATTTAGCTTTAGTAAAATTCTCAGATTATTTAGATTTTGGCTATGATTCTTCATATAAATTTAAAGTTCATTATTGATCAAAAGTAACTCCAGTTGATGGAAGTGAAAAACAATGATATTCTCCTGATGATTCTAGAGCAGAAGATGAGTATATTGCAGATAAAGGATTTAGAAATGTTTTTTTAAGTCAAAGATTAATGAATAAAGCTTATAATATAGAAACTTATAATGTTTTAAATAAATATCAATCACTATTGCCAAATGAAAGTTTAGAATTAGATATATTTGGTTTTGATTCAACATCTAGCATTCTAAACCAAGCTAATTTAGAAGCAATAATGCTAGAAAAATTAAAAGAAGCTATGGAATTAGGTTCAAAAAATAGTGATCAAGCAGTTGCTGAGTCATGAAGAATTTATCATTTAGCAGCTTTAATTAATAAATATTCAAATTATAAATTACATGAAGTATTTGAAAAAGCAAAAAATAGTGATGAGCTTGAAATTCACACTAAAAATGTAAGTTTGGATTTTTCAAAAAAAAGTATTAATTTATATACTAATTTTGCAAAAGCAGATGATGATATTGCATTTTATGAGCTACTTAAAAACAAACAAATAAATTTAATAACAAATGATTATAAAGAGTGAATTAATTCTACAATAAGAGAAAATGTTTTTGTACAAGGAATTGAGACTTTGTGAAATTATTCTCAAACTCAATATATTTTTGCAGGTACTGTTAATACTTTTGGAAAATCTATAGATCAAGATATTGAAAATATTAATAAATGATGAAAAAGTAGTAAAAAATCATATAATCAATTTAATTATAGAATTGCAATATCTGATAAATGAAAGGATTTATTAATAAAATATTGAGAAAAAAATGTTTCTAAAAATAAAAAAAATCCAGATTATAATCAATATTTGTAGATAAACTTAAAAGATTAAAAAGAAAGATAGAAATATAATTATAATCTATTAAACTGTTTACGATTAATTAATAGTACAAAAAAATGCACTTTATAAAGTGCATTTTTTTATATTATTAATCATGCTTTCGCATATGTAATTGATTTGCTAATAATTAAAAAGATATGAATGAGTAATAAGACCACTTATGGACTATGATAAATATAAGTGGCCTAAATCGAAAGAAAGGATATTATATTAATTAAAAAATCAAATAACAGACAATTGATGTAATCTGTTTAGATTTTTTAATTATCATAGTCGTGTCCAAAAGGACAATATTAAATATATCAAAAAATAACTAAAAAATCAAATTTTTTAGTTATTTTTTAAGAAATTTACTAAAAAATAAATTTCTTTAGAGATATTTAAAATATAATTAATTTATTAGAAAAGAGATGATAATAATGAAAGAACTTATATGTATTAATTGCAAAAATAAAGCTGATTTTAAGAAAATAAGTAAACTAAATGTTATCACTTTAATTTGTAAATAGTGTGCAATTAAAGAATTAAATGTAAAAATTGCAAATAAAAATAAATGTGAAACATGTGAAAATAATTCTAATTATATGCTAATAACTCAATTAAATAGAGTTAAAAACTATTGTGAAAATTGTTTATTAAAAGATTATAAAAAAATATAAATTCAAAAATTTAGAATGATTTTTCTTTATTTTAAAAATATTAACATTAGAAAAGTTTATATCAAGTTTTATTCTTAAAAATAGTTATTTTAATTAATTGACTATGGTTATTTTTTTATTATATTGTAGAATCATTTTTGGAGGATATAAGATTATGAAATTACCTTATATTGGAAGCGATTTAGATGGAACTGTTGTTAAAAACAATGACTTTGAAATATTAGAAGAAACAGTTAATGATATAAATAATTATCAAAAAGAATCAAATAATAAATTCTTTATTGTCACAGGAAGAGCATTTCAAAATATGAAGTATTACATTAAACAATTAAATGTAACTTTACCTGTAATTAGTTCAAATGGAGGAGCAATCACAGATCCTGTAACTTGAGAAGTGTACTATGAACATGTAATGAATAAAGATTTAGTAATTGAATTATTACAATACTCAATAAAAAATGATTTAAGTTTTTCTTTATATACTGCAACAACTTTATGTGCACTTAAAACTGCAGAAAGAGTTAAGGCATATAAAAAAATTTCTGGTCATTATCTTGAAGAAGATCAGCCAGAATTTATTTTATATAATAACTATAATGAATTAATTGAAGATGTTAAAAATGATGTTCATAAAACAGTTAAATTAATGTATTCACTTGATTTTCAAAAAGAAATTGTAAAAGTTGAAAGCTTAAAAAAATATTTAGAGTCTAAAAATTTATATCATCCTTCAACAATAATTCAATCAAGAATTTTAGTTGATGCAATGCCAAAAGGAATAAATAAAGCTAGTGGTATAAGAAAATGAGCTGAAATTATGAATGTTGATTTAAAAAATATTCATGTAATAGGAGATAACAATAATGATATAGAAATGGTTAGTGAATTGCCATTTGGAATAGCAGTTGGAAATGCTGTTGAAAATTTAAAAAAAGAAGCTTGAAAAGTTATTGATCATATTGATAATAATGGTGTTGGTAAATATTTAAAAGAACTAATTAGTAAGGGATAAAAAAATGAAAAGAGTTGCTTTGTTTGGTGGAAGTTTTGATCCTGTTCATACAGATCACATAAATATAATTAAAAGTTGTAAAAATAAATTAAATTTTGATGAAGTTTGAGTTGTTCCTGCATATATTAATCCTTTTAAAGTACTTTCATCTTCAAGTGTTATTCAAAGATTAGAAATGTTAAAAATTGCAACAAAAAATTTAAATTATGTAAAAATAGAAACATATGAGATATCAAAACATAGTTCAAGTTTTACTTATGATACTGTTAAATATTACAAAGCAAAATATCCTAATTTAAAATTTTCTTTTATTATGGGATCAGATCAATTAGATAATTTTGAAAAGTGAGATCAATTTGATGAACTTATAAAAGAAATTGATTTTAAAGTTTTTTTAAGAACAAAAGAATTTAATCAAAAAATTGTTAAAAAGTATAATTTAGAAATTTTTGAATTTGAAAATAATTATTTAAGTTCAAAAAAAATAAGAAATTTAGAAGATTTAAATTTACAAATAAAAGAAATAAATGATTATGTAAATAATCAATTAATGTATTTGTATGAAAGATTAGAAAGTAAAATGGATGAAAAAAGATATTTTCACTCTTTAAATGTTGGTCAAATGGCATTAGAATTGGCTATTTTAAATAATGTTGATTTACAAAAAGCATTATTGGCAGGAACATTACACGATATTGCAAAACGCTGAAGTGAAAAAGAAATGAAAGAATGTTTATTAAAAAATAATAAAGAACTTTTAAAAGAACCTGAACCAGTATGACATTCTTTTGTAGGAGCATATCACTTGAAAAATGATTGACTTTTAGATGATCAAGAAATAATATCTGCTGTTTTTAACCATACAGTAGCATCTAAAAATATGAGCATATTAGATATGATAATATTTTGTGCTGATAAAATTTCTATAGAAAGACAATATGAAGGTGTAGAGAATTTTAGATCACTTGTTAAAGCAGATTTATTAACTGGCTTTAAAGAATTGCTTAAAAATCAATATGAAGTGGCTATTAAAAAACATTCAAAAGAATCAATTGGTGCCAAATTAATTGAATCTTATAATTATTGAATTAAAGAGGAAAAATAATGAAAAAAGCAAACTGAGCAATTTTATTTGCTATGAAAGATGAAGCACAAAGTTTAATAAATGAACTTAATGCTAAATTATTAGAAAATAAATACTTTGAAATATATCAAAAAGATAATATTTATATAGCAATTTCTAAAATAGGTTTAATTAATGCTACAAGTTGTTTTTCTTATGTTAATCATAAATATCAAATTGATTTTTATATTAATGTTGGACTTGTAGGAACTTTTTGTAAAGATTTATTTTTATTAGAACCAGTAGTAGTTAAAAATTCTTATCTTGGTAATGCTGATGCTACTGGATTTGGTTATAAAATGGGTCAAATTCCTAGAATGAAAGAATTTTATTCTTCTGATAAAAAGTTATTAGAAATTTTTCAAGATTTTAAAAAAGTAGATATTTGTTCAAGTGATGTATTTATTAATTCACAAGAAAAAATAAATACTATAATAAAACCTTTAAGTAATTCAATTACAGTATTTGATATGGAGAGTTTTGGATTTTATCAAGGAGCATATCTTTTTAAAAAACCTTTAATAGCTCTTAAAGTAATAAGTGATCATATTGATAGTGGAAGCAATGAGGAACAATTTAAATTAGTATTAAAGCAAGGTAGTATAAAAATTAGTGAAATTTTATTGCAAATTTTAAAGTAAAAGAATATTTACTTAAAAAGTAATAAAATATATTTGAAAGGAAGTGAAGTAATCGTGGAATGTAATAAAGATTGTAAAGACTGTAATTGTTCTTGTGACTTCGATGATAACTGTGCTGAATGTCAAATGTGTTCAACTGACAGTAACCACGGTTAGTATTAATTTTTAAAACCAACATAAAGTTGGTTTTTTTAGTTTTTAATAAAAATTTCTATATTAAATTTAGATTCCTGCTATAGAGAAAATGTTTTTTTATTTTTATTTATTCTAATTCTATCATTATTATAAAAGTCTAATCATGCTCATGTTATTTTTAGACATTGATTGATGTTTTCAAATCTCATTTTTTTTGCTTCTTTTAGATAATTTTTTCTAATAGTCTCTTTATATTTTTTAATTTCATATTTAGCTTGTTTCTTAATATAATATGTAATATGATTAATTTTTTTAAATATACGTTCTATTTTTTGTGATTTATTATAAAAGGGTCAATATAGTTCAATTTAAAATATAAAGATTATTTTTTAGCACTATAAGCACTAAGAAAATTATTTTTTTCAATTTCTGAAATAATTAAACTTATAATTATTGTATTATTGAGGAAATTCATTAAAGTTTTATTTTTTTTATATGCTGATGCTCTATTGATATCTAAAATTTTGCAAATTATTATTCTATTATATTTTGTATTTATTAATAATTGGTTTAATTCTTTTTGGTTTGCGCTTGTAGGTTCATTGTTTTTTAAAATATTATTCTCCTTAGTTAATTTCTTTATTATAGTTAAATAGAATTCCTACAAACAAATCATTTGCTTTTTGAGATATGCTGTAATCTATTTTATAAGGCTAGTAAGATTTTGCAGCACTTATCTTTGTATTTTTGTATTTGTTAATTTTTGATCCAGTAGTTGAGTTAAATTTTAATGCTATTTCCTTTATAGAATAGCAATTCAAACTTAATTCAATAATTTTTTCTTTTTCTTCTTGAGTTCATTTTCTAAACTTTTGTCCTTTTTTAGCCATATATTTTTTCCTTTCTATTATTATATAAAAGTGTCTCCTAAAATGGGGGAACCTTCTATTAAAAATAGTTAAAAAAAGTATTGAACTTTTTTTTTTTTTTTTATAATTATTGATATGAATTTGAATTGTTTATTTGCTTTTTTAAAGCTCTTAAAAAAGGAGGAAGAATGAAAAAATATTAAGTATATTGGCAACAGTAGGTGTTGTTGTATCATCAACTGTTAGTGTAGTTGGATGTGGTACAAAAAAAGAAGATAAAAAAATTCCAGAAGAACCTAAAAAAGATATTACTCAAATAGTTCAAGATTTTGAACAGGATGTGACAAAAATATGAACAGAGCATTATGAAAAAGAGGTAGATGGTTATTTGATTGTTCTTGAGAGTATGGAATAGGGAAATGAGTTTTTGAATAAGTATAATATTCAGAAGTTTACAAAACAAGAAAATAAAGATAAGTTGACAATTCAAAATAAACAACAATTAACAAATGATGTTGAGAAGTTGTTTAAAGTAAAATTGTTAGAAGAGAAGCTAAATGATCTTAAAAAAGTAAATAAATATAAAATAATTCTTGATGAGGTGGATTCTGTTTTTGAACATGTTGAGTTGGTTTTTAATGATAATTTTAAAATTAATTCAGGGGAAATAGTTTCTGGTAGTTACATAGGGAATGTGATAGTGGACTATAAAGTTGTAACTCACTATAAAGGACTTAATGATGTTGAGAAATTTAAACAATTAGGAACTTTGAAGTATACTTCAACTGAGAGCAAATCTTTTAAAAAAGTTGGAGATGCAATGCATAAGAATATTGCAAAAGATATGTTTACTTCACAAGAAACGCAAAAGTATGTAAATTTGAATTGAAGTGATATTAAACAAGGTAAAGATAATTCAGAAGCTTATGTAAATTCTAATGCTCAGTTAAAAAAATATTATAATGAAAATAATGAATTTCATAATTCATTGTTAAAAATAATTAATGATAAATATTTTAAACAACAGTTTCCATCAATGTAAATTAGTTATGATAAAAAAAGTATTTATAAAACAGATGATTTTGTAGAACAAAATAAGGATTACTTAGTTATAAATAATTTATATAAAAATGATGAAGATATCGTAACTTTCGATTTGGCAAATTCAGAACAAAAAAAACAATCTATTGATATGATTAGATCTTTAAAAGAAAATGTAAATAATTTTTTAATGAGAGATCAATTTAATGCTTTAAAATGATCAAAATTTAGAGATAATTATAAAACTGTTCAAAATATTTTTTTAAATACTTTTTTAAATAAAAATGAAATATCTGAATATCAAAAGACTTATAGTTATAAGCTTGCAATAGCAATGGGTTATGTAGATTTTGTTGGACCTAGTATAAAAATAGGAACTGGTGAATTAACTTATAATCATCAAATGCCTGATTTTAAATTAGCTATTTCTTATTCTATAAATGGACTAACAGATGAAAATTATAAATCTCTTGTAGATTTCTCCTCAAGATTATTTAAAATTTATACTGAATTATATTATACTAATCATCATCATAGTTCATCAAATTGATATTTTGAATGACAATTTGTTTCTTATCATAATATTTGAGATTTAAGTTATCATAAACAATTTTCAGATTTAAAAAATTCAGAGATTAATAATTTGTTAACAACTTTTAGTAGAAAATATTATACTGAAAAGTCAGAAAGATTAAATTGATTAGGAATATCTGATAAATATTTAAAAGAAAAGAATGTGTATTTTTCAATTAAAAATGTTGATGACAATTTAAAAAATGATGTTGAATTTAATTTTATTTCTCAAGAAGGAAAAGATAATTTTTCTTTAGATCCTTTTTTCTTATTAAAAAATGTATCTGATAAAAAACCTTTTAAAAATTTTGATTATATGATATTAAATTTATTTGGAGTAATTAAAATTAAATTTAAATTTAATAGAGAAGAAATAAATACATATAATAAAATTGCTATTCTTTAAGAATATTTAATTATTGTTTATTGACCCAATTTACATTGGTTTTTTATTTTCTTTAAAAGTTATAAATTTATTTTTAAATAATTAGAGATATTTGCAAAAAAACTTCTTTAAAGTAGTAAAAAACTTTATATATAAACCAAGAATTACTAGTTTGTATGGTAAAGTTTTAACAAATATTATAGTTAGAAAATTAAATGAGTGTCTATAAGGTATTATTAAATTTGAATTGAAAGATATAATGAATTATATAAGTTAATTAGATTATTTACATTTTTCTTTAATATTATTATTATAAAAAACATATCTATTAAAAATTTGAAAAAGGCATTCAAGAATAAATTAGAGTTATTCAAATATAGTCACAATATTTTAATTTAAATTTTTATGTTAAAGTTTTAAAAAAAATAAGGAATATATATAATTCTTTAGATAATTATATAGTTCATAAAATTTAACATTTATTTTATATTATTATTTTTAAAAGAATTTTAAAAAGTAGAGGAATTTTCATGGAAAATTATTACAAAAAAATAAGTAGTTTAATTTATAATGTAACAAAAACTCCTGGAACAAGTATTGACAAAGATCTTGAGTTTTACAAGTTTAAACTATTACCAATAGAGGGAAAAGTACTTGAAGCAGTTGTTGGAAATGGAAGATTATTTATTCCACTTTTAAAATATAAAGTAGATATTACAGGAATAGATAAATCACAAGAAATGATTGATATTTGTAAATAAAATTTAAAAAAAGAAAATTTGAAAGCAAATTTAATTTGTCATGATTTAGAAAATTATATTGAAAAAAATACATATGAATATATAATAATGCCTAATGCAAGTTTTAATTTGCTAGAAACAAGACAAAAAGCTTTAAAAGTATTAGATAACTTTTATCAATCTTTAACTGATAATGGAACTCTTATAATTGATTTAATATTTCCCATTGAATTTAAAGCAGGATCAAAGCATGAATTTACTCATCATTTTGAAAATCAAGATATTTTAGTAAAAAATTTATCAAAAGAAATTAATTGAGTAGAACAATATACAATTAATCAAATAGATTATTTTGTAAATAATGAATTAAAAGAAACTCAATAATTTAAATTATCTTGATATGGAGCACAAGAATTTTGTGAAATTTTAGCATCAAAAGGATTTAAAGATGGTATATTTATTATCAATTATGGTAGTAAAATGAACTTAAATGTAAAAACAGTTACATTTATTTTTAAAAAATAAATAGAGTAATATTATTAAATTTTTTAAAAGTAATGAGGTAAAGAGATGAAAAATTTAATTGATAATAAAAATATTTCTTTAAGTGAGAAAAAAGTTATAAATTATATTATTAACAATATTGATATTTTAGATACAATGAGTATAAAACAAATTGCAAATCAATTAAAGGTTAGTGAATCTTTAATAACTAAAAGTTGCCAAAATGTTTCATTTAGTGGTTTTAAAGAATTTAGAGAATATTTATTAAAACAATATCATTTGAAAAAAAATAAAGATATTAAAAATGATTTTTACAATAGTTTAGTAGACAGCTTAAAATTATCTAGTAATACATTAAAATATGATTTAATAGAAAATGTAGCAGATAAATTATCAAAACATAAAGGTAAAGTAATTATTTTTTCAACAGGAAAAAAAGCAATTTTAGCAAAATATTTTTATTTTACTTTATTAGAATATTGATTTAACTGCTCTTTAGTTTCTTCATTATATAATGAAGAAAATTTTGATAGTAAAAATGCTGTAATATTTGTAATTTCTATTTCTGGAAATAACTCTAAAGTTAATCGATATTTAAATATTATTAATTCTATAAAAGAACATAATTTTATATGTGCTTTGACAGCAAATTCTAATTTTTTGTCAAAAGAATTAATAGATTTTCATATTTATGGGAATGTTGAAAAATATTTTTCAATAAATCAAAAAGCAAATCCTATAATTGAAAAATACACAGTTATGTATTTAATGGATAATTTAATATTAAGTTTATTTGAAAAATTAGAAAATAATAGTATTGAGTTTTTTGAAAACGTTAAGTCAAAAAACTTTATATAATTTCGATATTTTAAGAAAAAAGGAAAGAAACTTTTTAAATACTTTTTCATATTTATTATTAAATAAATGTGGAGGTAAGAAAAAAATGAAAGAAATAGATAATGTTCATTGATTAAGGTTTAAAAAAGGTTTATCTAAAAATCGAAGTGGTATGGAATCTTTTGGAAGAGCAATATTGGTTCCAGTAACAGTAATTCCTTTATTAGCATTAATTGGCTCTTTAGGCTATGCTATGCAAGTAATAGCAACTCAAGCTGGAACTTATGAAGGAACTGTCAAAATAATAGCTGATGCTATTAAAAATATTGGTATGATAGCAATTACAAATATAGATTTTTTAGTTGCAATTGGATTAGCAGCAGGATTGGCTAAATCTGAAAAAATAGCTGCTGCACTTTCAGTTTTAATGGCATATGCTGCAATGCACTTTTCAGCTAATTTAATGATTAATTCAATTTATCCTGAAATGTTAGTTGGTGATGGTCCAAAAATAAATGGATTAGCAATTATATTTGGTGTTATGTCCTTTCAATATAATGCATTTGGGGGAATGATTGCAGGATTGATCGGATTTATTGTTCATAAATATACTTATAAATTAAAATTTCCAAAATATTTAGCATTCTTTGGTGGACCTATATTTTCACCCGTTGCTTCTACTTTAGTTGCCTGATTTATAGGAATGCCTTTAGGAATTTGTTAAATTTATATTTCAAAAGGTTTAGTTTCATTTGTAAAAGGATTGGCATCAATGGGTCCTGCTTCGCCATTTTTATATGGAATGGCAAATAGAGCTTTAATTCCTTTTGGATTACATTAAGTTGTCAATTACTTTTTATATTACACATCTGTTGGAACAACATGAATTGATCCAACAGGAAAAACTATTGAAGGGATTTATAATGTAGCAATTGCTAAATTGGGTGCAAATCAATTTATTACTGCAAAAAATACTTGAATTATAAATGGAACATTTCCAACAAATATGTTTAGTTTATTGGGAGCTTCACTTGCTCTATACTTTATTATTCCAAAAGCTAATAGAAAAATAGTTGGAAGTTCTATAATTTCAGCAATGATGGCTTAATTTTTAGCCGGAACAACTGAACCAATAGAGTTTACATTTTTATTTACAGCACCTTGATTGTATGCACTTCATATACTATTTACAGGTATTACATATCTTTTGATGTATGTTTGCAATTTTGCTCAAGTTTCAACTAGGGGAAGTGGTTTAATAACTTGAATTGCTGTTAATGGAGTAAATTTTAAAAATATTCAAAATGTTTGAGGTGTATTTATAATAGGGCCAATAATGGTGGGAGTTTATTTTACTACATTTTATTTCTCAATTAAATACTTTAATTTAAATACACCAGGAAGAGATGGAAAAGCTGCTTTAATTGGTATGGATATTAAAAAAACACAAAATAATGAGAATGAAAATAAAATAGAAAATAAGAATTTAGAAAAAACTCAAAAAAATAAAGATTTAGAAGAAATAGAAATTATTGTTAAAGGTTTAGATGGTAAAGAAAATATAAAAGTCTTAACTAACTGTATTACAAGATTGAGAGTAACTTTATATGATAAAACAAAATTTAATGAAGATATTATAAATAAAACTAATCCTTTTGGAATTAAACAAATAGCAGATCAATATCAAATTATTTATGGAGGTAGAGTTACAAATATTGCAACATTGGCAAAAGAATATTTAGGATTGGAGGACTAATATGGCTTTTAAAAAAATTTTAAATAATTTATATCTTGGAGATCAATTTTCAAATAAAGTAGATGCTAATTTTCAATTAAAAATAAGCAATATTTATTATGATATATTGCTAAATCAAAAAGAAGAACAAATAGAGTATTGTAATAAAGATAATTTTGTTAAAACAAAAACAAAATTAGCTATAAATTTATTAGATTCTCACAGTGAAAGAGATTTTAACAATATTTTATTTGCTTCAGCAATTAAATTTATTGAAGAAAATGTTAATAAAAATTATATCTATACTCACTGTCAATTGGGAGTTTCTAGAAGCTCATCAGTTATATTTGTTTATTTAGTTATTAAAGGTTAAATTAGAAATGATAATTTTCAAAAAGCCTTAACAAAGTATATAGATCAATTTTATTCTTTTATGAAGTTAAATTTTGGAGTTTACAGTTTTTTAAAACATAATTTTCCTTTTAATCAAATAAAAGATTTATCAACAAAAAGCTGAGGTGAATTAGAATGCATTATATAGATATTGATTGAAACGAAATATTAGTTTATAAAGATCAAAAAGTAATTCATAGAGAATCTTCAATGATTTTAAGAGATTTAAAAAATGAAAAATTACTTTATATAGGCAAACAAGCAAAAGAACATTTATCAGATAATATAAATTTATTAGCTATTGTTCCTGTTGAAAGTTTACAAGTGACTTCAATTGATGATTTAAATATACTTTTAGACTATATTTTAAAGAAACTAAATATAAAACAAGCTTATCTTGTAAACAGATACTGTATAAGAGAAAATAATATCAAAGGGAAAATTGATTTAATTGATGTTATTGATTTTATTAAAATAATATCTAACAAAGAAATTTATTTAGAGGTTAGAAATTTAGAAACTAATGTCTTTAATTTAACTTCTAAAATAATAAATTACTTTGATTTAGGAATAATTAAAATTTTAAGATATTTAAATAGATTCTTTTATTTAAATAAAAATGGTTTATTAAATACTTCTAAAACAATGAAGTTATTTAATGATTTAAGTGAAAATAAAAAATTAGATATAGAAATAAAAGAAATAGATACAGGAAAAAATATTCTAATTAAAAATTTAGATAATAAATTATTATTAGAAAATATTGATATTTTTTATAAAAACCTTTTAAACATAATAAATAATTCAGAATTTGAATACAACGAAAATATGAGTAAGCTAATAAAAATATATGACTAGTATATTAATATATGTATTTTTTGGATTATTATTGATAGTTTTAGGTTTCTTATCATATTTTTTATTGAAAAAACAAAATAATAATTTCTGTATAAAAAAAGGTATTGTAAAGTATTTTTTAGACAGTATTCCTATAATCTTATTTGTATCAGGTTTATTAATAATAGTTTGTGGATGTTTCTTTTAATTTTGATCAAATATTTAAAAATAACTTTAAACTATTAGAAAAGAATAAAATAATAATGCTTTTAAATTAAGAGCGTGAAATTTTCTAAAGAAGTGGTATTCAATTCAATTAACTTTTTAAATCCTGAGATAATAATTATTAGAGAGAAGTATCACAGTTAATAATAAAGAATTTATAACAGAAATTATAAAAACTTTGAGAAGTAACTCAAGATGTAAATTATAAGATTAAATTTGAATTTGTTCAAATTTAATAAAATGTAACTTTATTGAGATGTTGTAAATGTAGATTATTCTACATTTTTTTATTTTCATTAATCTAATTAAAATTAAAAATGATATTGCTTTGTAATTTGATATAATAGCAATGGTTAGTAGAAACTTTACTTATTTAAGGAGGGAATTTTATGTGTTTTATAAAAAAAATACAAGAAGATTTTTTTGTTATTAATTTAATTGGCAATATTGTAATTGCAAAGTATAAATATCTTCATCAAGCAGTAATGCATATTAATAGTTTAAAAAAATATACTTATAATAATAAAAGTAACTTTTTAAATACAAATTTTAAAAAAGAACAAAAAAATGATTTTTCATTAGAAGATGAATGTTCAAATAATTTAGAAAATAGTTTAAATGATATAAGTTTTAATTTAGAAAATCAATTAACAATTATTGATAAAAAAGTTGAAAATGAGTTTGAAAATAAGAAAATTAAAATTTTAGTGCAAAATAAAATTAATCAATTAAATCAAAAAGTAGATTTAATGAATAAAAGTGATAGTGAAAAATTAGATGTTTATAATGATTTAGAAAACCTTATTTTAGAAATTAAAAGTTATATGCTTTTATTAAATTCAAAAGAAGTTGAAAACCAAAAGGATTCATACTCATCTGAAATTGATTTAACAGCATTTGATTTAAATTCAGATTTTTTAACAAAATCAGATGAATTATTAGCATAAAAAATTAAAGAGAAAATATAAAAGCATTTTAAATTAACTTAAATAAAAAAGTAGATTGTCTACTTTTTTTATTATGTATTTATTTAAAAAGTTAATCCTGTTAAACTTTTTATATAGAGGTATTTTTTATGGAAAAATTTAAAAAGGGAATATATGATCTTTTAATTAGAGAAAAATAACTACCATTTTTTCAAGAAGATGATATTAGAGAATTAGAAAATATTGATGATGAATGATTAGCAAATCAATTTTCTAGACATATTAAAGAAAATTTATCTAATTTTAATACAATAGAAGATAAAATAATATTTTTAAATAATTTAATAAAGGAAGATAAGTGAACTTCATTAAGAGCAGTAAAGAAAGAGGTTAAAATTAATAGATTAGAAGAGATAAGTACAAATAAACTTATTAAAAAGAATTTATGATCTAATTTAAATAAGGAATTTGAAACATCAAATGATATTCAAATAATTTCGCCTTTTATTTCAAATCATATGATAAATATATTAAGAAATAGTTTAGAAAATAATTCAAGCATAAAATCCTTAAAAATAATAGCAACAACATATGATGGTACTTCAAAATTTTTAGCTTTAGAAGATTTAATAAAACTAGTTAATGACTATAGTAATATAATTCAAGTTAAAATAGAAAATATATTTAAAAAAAGTGAAAAAAGATTACATATAAAATCTTATTTATTTAATAGAGAAAATGACTTTAGTTCTTTATATGTTGGAAGTAGTAATTTTACAAAAACAGGTTTAGTAACTGGAAAAGAACATAACTTAAGAATTAGTGAATTTAAAGATAAAAAAATTATTGAAGAATATAGAAAAGAATTTGATGACTTGTTTAAATCAAGTGATTTAATTGATATAAAAGATAATGAACAGATTCAACAAATAATAATGCATCAAAAATTAGAAAATAATAAATTAGAAGAAATTAATGTTTCTATATTAGAAAATGAAGAAAATATGTCAATTCAGTTTGAAAGATTAAATACAAAAAATAAAGGAATAGATCCATATACTTATCAAAAAGACATTGTAGAAAATATTTTAAATAGAGTGAATAATGGAAAAAATAAACACTTACTTGTCATGGCTACAGGAACAGGTAAAACTAAAACCATGATTTTTACATATGAGGCTCTTGCAAATCTTTGAAAAAAAGAAGAACCAAGTTTATTGTATATAGCTCCTTCAAAAGAAATACTTGATCAAACTGTTAAAGATTTTAGAGATTATCTTGAAATTTATGATTTTGGCTTGGAATTTTATGATAGTAGAAATAATAATGTTGATATATTAAAAGAAAATTGAATATTTACAAATACAGAAACTTTAATAAGAAGAAAAGAAAAGCTAATAAATAAGAAATTTGATGTTGTAGTTTTTGATGAAGCACACCACGTTGAAGCAGATACATTTAAAGAAATATATTTATTAGTACTTCCAAACACTAAACAAATATTTGGATTAACTGCAACTCCAGAAAGAACTGATAATGTAAATGTAAATATTTATTTTGATGATTAATACGCAGCAAATTTAAGATTACTTGAAGCTATTGAAAAAGAATTATTAAGTGATTTTGATTATTTTTTTATAAAAGATGATTCAATTGATTTAACAAATATAGATATTTTGAAAACTGAAAAATTAAATAAAGTTTTAAATATTAAAGAGAGACATGAATTCATTTATGAAAATCATAAAAAAATATATAGGTACAAATTCTAGAAATATTAAAGCTATATTATTTTGTAATTCAATATAACATGCACAAGATTTATCACAATACTTAAATGAAAAGGGAGAAAGAAGCGAATTTTTAGTTTCTGAAAAAATTACAAAAGAAAAAAGACAAAAAATATTAAGAGACTTTAAAAGTGGAAAAATAAATTTTCTTTGTGTAAGAGATATTTTAAATGAAGGTGTGGATGTTCCTGAAATAGATACTGTAATGTTTTTAAGACCAACTGCTTCTATTTTAATTTATTTGCAACAGCTTGGTAGAGGATTGATAAAAGTTACTGATAAAAGATTACAAATATATGATTTTGTAAATAATGTTGATATTAAAGTAAATAAAAAATATAATCCTTTAATGGCTTTTAATGTTCTTACAAGTGACTTAAAAATAAGTGAATTTGAAAAAAATATAGATCATATTAATAACTTTTTACCAGGAGATTGTAATTTTATACTTTCAAAATTTATTAAAGAAGATTTCTTGAAAAAACTTAAAGAGTATGAAAAACATAATTTATATGTAGCAATTATTGATGAATATAGAACTGGAATATTTGAAGATTATGAATCATTTTTTAAAGATAAAGAAGTTAGTATCTATGAATTTTATAATCTTGAAAAAACATATTTTAAAGAAAATCAAATAGCTAATAATCCAACACGAATTCGTCAATTTATTTTCTTTAATAATGAAAATTTAATTAAAGAAATTTTAAAAATAATAGAGAATAAAAAAATTTCAAATAATAAACTTGTAAACAAAGTATTTTTAGCTTCTTTTTATTATTCACCAACAAAAAAAGATAATTTTTACTATGATTTAAATTTTGCTTTTAAATCTATTTTTAATCCTGAAAATGAGATTCTTTTAAAAGAAATTACTTTCTTATTAAAATTTAAATTAAATAATGAGAAATTATTAAAAAAAATTTTAAATAATGAAATTGAAAGTTTTAAAGGTTTGCATTTAAATCATAATCAATTTCAAGCATTATGTTCTATTACAATAAAAGATAATCAATTTAAAGGTAAAGGTGTAGGGGGAATTATTAGTAATAAAGAAGATAAAATTTTTGCAATTGATGCTTCAACCAATACAATTTCAACAAAGTTTGGACATGGTAATATTTATGATTATGAAAAGCAAATTTTATATTGAGATACTCCAGACGATTGAAAATTTGATTTAAATAAAATTACAGAAGTGCAAAAAAATATGATGAATTTAAAAGAATATAAAACTTATATTTTCTTTTCAGATGAAAAACTTAGAAGTGAAAAGGGAGATAAGGCAAAAATTTTTATTGAAAAAATTGAAAAAATAATAGATAGAAAAGAAGTTAAAAATGGATCTGAGAAAAAAATTCATAAAAAACCAAAATTTATTTTTAAAATTAATTAGTTAACCTCTTGTAAAAAAAAAAAAAAAATTAAAATTACTCTTAGCGGGGTATTTTTTTATGAGTAAATTAAGAGTATTTGAAACATTTGCTGGTATTGGAGCACAACATAAAGCATTAGAAATACTTAAAGAAAATGTAGAGGGTTTTGACTATAAAATAGCTGGAACAAGTGAATGAGATATTTGAGCAAATTTAAGTTATAATGCTATACATCATAATAATAAAAATATAGCAGAAAAGCTAGGCGATGATGAAATTAATAACTTTATTGCAAAATATACTCTTTCAAATGATGGAAAAAAACCAGCTTATGAAAAATTTATATTAAGACAACCTAGAAAAGTTAGAGAGTTATTATATAGCTCTTTAATCAATTGCAATAATCAAGGAAGTATTTTAGAAATAACTGGAAAAACACTTATTAATAATATTGGAGAGTTTGATTTATTAACTTATTCTTTTCCTTGTCAAGATTTATCTGTTGCAGGAAGTTTTCATGGTTTTAATCAAGGAATGGCAAAAGGGTCTAATACTAGAAGTGGTTTACTATGAGAAATTGAAAGAATACTTAAAGAATTAAAAAAACTTAATAAATTACCTAAATATTTATTATTGGAAAATGTTAAAAATATGATATCTAATAAACATAAAGATGATTATATTGAATGATTAGAGTTTTTAGCTTTTTTAGGTTATGAAACAAAAACTTATATATTAGATGCTAGTAAATATGGAATACCACAAAAAAGAAAAAGAGTATTTGCAATTAGTATATTAAAAAATGAAGAAATTTTATTAGATATAGAAAATTTCATAAATGATTCAGATGATATTGAAGATGTATCTAAAGAATTTAAAATTAATAAACAACTAAAAAAAATTTTAAAAATAAATTATTCAATACAAAAATATAAAAATGAAGCTAAAATTTGTTCGCCAAATAATACACCGAGTAGAAGAAAAATGTATAAAGAAAATCCTAAAATATTTCAAATTATAAAAGGAGAGCATAGATATCTTAGTTTTGTAAGAACTATTACAATAAAACAAGATAGACACCCTAATGCAGGTATTGTTGTTCTCAAGGAGACAGAAATAATAAAAGAATTAGAAAAAACGGGTAAATCCAATTATAGATTTTTAACTCCTAGAGAGACTTTTTTATTAATGGGATTTACAGAAGATGATTTTGAAAAGGTTACAGTCTTTAATAAAAGAAAAGAAATACTTTATAGGCAAGCAGGAAATTCAATTGCAGTAAATGTATTGGTAGCTCTTTTTAATAATATGATGAAAGAAGGAAAAAAATAATGAGATCAGGAAACGCATGAAATATTGCAACAAATTTTAATATTTATATAAAAGATTATATAAAAACTAATTGTTTTAAAAAAGGAGATATTTTAAATTTTTCTCTTACTCCATCAGGAAAAGAATTAAAAGTTAAAATAAATAAAAAAGATATTAATATAATTAAAAAAGGAGATAGAAGTACATTTGTACAAATTTTAAGAGTTTGATGTACATTAGGATTTATTAAATTAAAAAATGCTGAATTCATTGAAAAACTAGATACTTTTTTTGAATATGATTTTATTGTTGAATATGGTTTTGACGAAGATTTAGAAAAACAAGCAAGAGAAATTATTGAAAAAAGACTAAATGGTTATACTGAATACAGTTTTAAAAATGAACACACTTTTTATAATGGATTTTCTATTGCTACATTAATACAAAATGAATTAACTTATGATGATATTGATTAAAAGATAAAAAATACAATTAATAAAGCTATTTCTAAATGTGATAATAAGGCAGATTTTTTAGTTGATAATTTAGATGATATAAAAAATAATGAATCTCTTAAAAGATTGCTAACAACATATAAAGTAAAAGGAATTTATGATAATAAAAAAATAATTCAAGCCTGTTATAAGTATATTTTTGAAAAAGAGTGAATTGATTATTACAAAATCAATGATGTAGAAAATATGTTTATTTATGATAATTTTAAAAGGTTTAAAGTTAGTAAAGAAAATATTATAAATTTACCTATGAATTGAAGTGGTGAAGAGTTAATTTATTCAAAGAATTATTCTTTTGGAGAGTTTATAAATCATTATTTTTTAAAAACTGGTGATAATTCAAAAATTGCAATTCCTATTTATCAAAGGCAATATAATTGAGATCAGAAACTTGCAATAGGCCTTTTAAATGATATTTTAAATTTAGATTCTGGAAAATATCATTATATTGGAGGTATTGTATTATTTATTTCATTTAGAGATAGATTAAACAATAAATTAATTGATGGACAACAAAGATTAACAACTTGTTTAATAATTTTAAGACAAATATATAATGTATATTTGATAAAGGATTATAAAATACCCGATATTTTATATAATTTATTTAATCTTGATCAATATGATGAAAATGCAATATCAAAGACCTTTAAAAGAATAGATACTAACAGTGATTTTAGAACATTTAACAACATTATAAAAGGTGAACAAATTCAAGAAACCACAACTTCAGTATTTACAAATTCAATTGCAGTTTTTAATATGATTAGAAATTTTGATGAAAACAATTTAAATAGTTTTTTTAAAAAAATTTATGAACAATTAATTCTCTCTGTTACTATAGACCATATTTCAAACGAATATACTTTATTTGAAAATTTGAATACTAAATCTTTACAACTTTCTACTATGGATTTAATAAAAAATTTTTTGTTTATGCATATAAATCATCAAATAGTTGATAAACACGAACAACAGTTACAATTTACTTTTGAAGAAGAAATTATTTCAAAATTTAAAAATTTTAAAAATCCTACATCAAAAATGGATAGTTTTATAAATGTATTTTTAAGATTGAAAGAAAAAAAATATGAAGCTGATTCAGCTTTTGAAAGTTTTAAAGAAACCTTAATTTCTGATTTTATTAATAATAGAAATTTAAAATCTTTTGAAGAATCTAGAAAACTATTTATAGATTTAGGTAAATACATATATATGTATATTTCTGTTTCAGATTCTAATTCATTTAATAAATTAGAATATTTAACATATAGATTTAAAGATATTTTAACCATGTTAGAAGGTAGAGAAATTTATTATCCTCTATTAATGAAAATTTTAATAAACTTTGATTATGAAAACAATAAAACAAATAAAGAAATTACAAAACAAATAAGAAAAGTTTTTTTTGAAATAGAAAAATATGAAGTACGACTTCAAGTTTCCAATTATAAAGGTCAATCCCTTTCTCAATATATTGATCTTAATATCTTAAAAGAGCTAGGAAATGGAATTATAACTCCTGATTTTATAAGAAAATTATTTATAGGAGAACATGAAGATGAATTAAATAATAGAATTTCTTTAGAAAGATTTAAAAATAGTTTAATGGAATATGATATATCAAATAAAATAGCAACTCTTATAGGATATAGAATAGAGAATTATTTATCTAATAATAAGAACTTATTTGGAGATGATTATAATTATATTGATACAAAATATGAAAAAAGAACGCTTGAACATATAATTCCTCAAAAACCTAATGAAGAGTGATATCAAGATATAATTGTATGAAGTGATCATGAATTAACATTAGAAGAAGCAAAGAGATGAAAAACTAAGTTTTTAAATAAATTAGGTAATTTAATGTGTATTGAAGGTAAATCAAACTCTAAAATTCAAAATAAAACTTTTAATAATAAAATTTATGAATATTCAAAAGAAGGAAAAATTCTTAATTCATATCAGTTTAAAGGTTATAAAGATGAATTTTTAGAATTAACAGGTTTAAGAAGTTTTAATAATTTTTATGAAGATAATATCAAAAAAAGAACTAAACAATTAACAAAAATTTGTTGTGATATTTGAAAAGATAATTAAATTTGATAATTCACATTTATAAAATTTTAATTTATTTTATAATTATTTATTATTTTTTTATTCAATCATTAAACATTATAATTTGACCCACTTTAACTTATTTGTTATTATAAAAAAGTTAAAGGGGGTTTTATTATTTTATTGCTTTCATCACAAAGTAAAGAAATGGCTAGTTTAATTCTTGGATGAATTGGATTTGCAACAAGCTTTTCAATGTTAATGCCTCAAGTTATTAAAGTTTGTATTACAAAAAATACTAAAGCACTTTCCCCAATAATGTTCTTTTTAACTTTTTTAAATTCATGTATATGAACAAGTTATGCATTTTTTACAAAAGAAACACCAGACTTACAAGTAGGGTGTGCAAATTTAGCTGTAATGGGTGCATCATTATTTATTTTAATCTTTATTATATGTAATAAAGTTAAAGACAAAATTACTTTAAATAGATTAAAAAAAGATAAAAAAATAAATGAAAATTTAGAAGAAATTTCAGTAACAGAAATACAAAATGAAAATGAGCTTTTAAGTGAAGAAATAATTAATATGCAAAAATAAATTGAAAAATTAGAAGAAAATGTAGAAGTTTTAGAAGAACAAGTTGAAATTCTAGAAGAGAAAATAGAAAATTAATCAATATATTATATATTAATAAAACAGTTTTTTTTTTTTTTTTCAAATCAAAAAAAAAATTTTATTATTATAAAATATTTTTACTTTTAATATATTTTAAAAAACAAGAAACTTTAAATTTATAATTATATTAAGCTTGATTGTGTTAGTCGGGCAAATTATGGAGGAAAAAAATAATGAAAAAATTATTAGGATTATTAGGTGCAGCAGGATTAGTTGCAACTACAAGTGCAACAGTTGTTGCTTGTGGAAACAAAGCAAGTGATGTTACTTTAAGTGAAACTAATTTATCAAAAGAATTTTCAGTTAAAACAAGTAAAATTACAGCTGATGGAACAATTACTTTCAAACTAGCTAAAGATTCAGTTTTAAATGTAGAAGTTAAAGCTGGTTCACAAAAAGCAGGAGAAGTAATTATTGTAGTTTCAACTACAGCAGATAAAGTAAAAGATAAAGAAGTTAAAGAAACAGTTGATGTTATTCATAAAGTTAAAGATTCAACTAAAAGTGAAGAAACAGTTTCATCAGTTTCAGTTAAAATTGAAGCTAAAAAAGCATCTACAGGAAAAATTAAATTAGATACAGCTGATTTTAAATTAACAGCAACAAATTCTACAACAAATGCAGAAGTAATTGCAGCTTTAAAAAAATTTAAAGGACTTGAAAAAGTAGTAGAAAAAATAGATGTTAAAATTACTAAAACAAATGCTACTTTAAGTGCAAAAGGATCAATTAAAATCGAAGCAGTTGGAACTTCAACATTAGTTGAAGCTTCAAAAACTTTTGAAATTGATCAATTAGTAAAAGTTGATTTATCAACAGTTAAAAATTTATTAACTCCAACAAATGATACAACAGTTGATGAAGTTATTAGGGCTTTAAAAACAGTTAAAGGACTTGAAGAAGTAGCATTAACAACAGATGTTAAAATTACTAAAATAAATGCTGGTACATCATTAGATGGATCAATTGTAATCGAAGCAGTTGTAACTTCAACATTAGTTTCAGGTAAATTAGATTTAGTAATTGCTAGATCATAGTTTATTAATTTTCAATTATTAATAATAAAAAAATCTCTATTTTAAAATAGAGATTTTTTTATTTAAAAATTACATTTTTGTTAATTATAAATTCATATGCAGGAAGCTTAAAATCTTTTTCGTTGACTTTATAAGTTGCATATTCATTTTTTTTACTTTTTCTTAAACTAATTGATAGATTATCTTTTGTTTTTACAAAATTAGGCTCTTCTTTATTTAATTTATTTTCTTTGATTAATTTTTCAATTTCTTTTCTAGTATTATAAAAAACTAATTGAGCATTTTTTATATCTTGTTCATTTAAATTAAATAGTTTAAAGTTTAGTATTTTATTAGTATCTTTTTCAATCATAATTACTAAATAATTTTTTAATATTATATCTTGATAAAATGTACTTTCTTCAAATTCATCATTCATTATTTCAAAAGGGTCTAATTCATAATTGGTTGTAATTTGTTCTTGTAAATTACTGTTTTGAGTTAACTTATGTATTAATTTAAAATTTGTAATTTTTAAAAAATTATATAAATCACGATTATTCTCTTTTAAAAATTTTTCAAAAGCAATTTGATGTTTTTGGTTTGCTTTTGATTGTGTATAATTTGAAATATCTTTTCCAATTATACTTGTCATATATTCTTCAATTTGTTCATGTTTAAATTCAACAATATCTTTTATTTCTTTTTCTTCAAAAATTTCATTAATATATTCAACTTTATTTTTGTGCCTTGAAATAATTTCTTTTAAAAAATTAATATTAAATGAATAACTTCTAAATCTTGCAAGTACATTTGAATAGGGCTGTTTTTTTAAATCAATTCTACTTTGACTTTTAGTTGAAGAGCAAAGAATTTTTGTAAATCCTTCATTTAATTCTTCTGCTTTTCCTTTTTTTACTTTCTCTTGAATAGCAATTCAGTCATTTACTATTAATAAAAATTCTTTTTGTCTAGAAATATCTATTATAAAAGCATCATGAATTTTAAAATCCAAAAAATCTTTTTCGTAATCATAAATATAAGTTATGATTAAAAGTAATTGATTTCTATTAATACATTTCGAATCTTTAAATATTTCATTTACTATTTCATCATAGTAAATATCATTTAAAAGTAAACGCTCTTTTACTATTAATTCATCATATTTATTTCTTTTTAAAGCAACTGGCTTTAATTCTAATTGAAGATCTTCAAAAGTATATTCTACTTTACTTAATAGAGGCATATTAAATATTGCTTGTTGAAGAAAATGTTTTACTTTATCTTTATTGTCAAAATATCTTATTTTATCAATATTTTTATTTGCAAGTTCTCTTAAAGTTTTTCCTTTAGCTTTTTGAGCTATTTCATATATTTCTAATAAATATTGTTTATATTGTTTGTCATCCATGTTAACTAAGTTTCCTTTATACTTATTGATTATAAAGTAAATTAAACTATTATATTCTATTTCAAAGAAATTTTTTATAATTATTTTATTTAAATATACTTATAAGTTTATCATTTTTTTATAAGTTTATAAAAAAATATTAAAAAAAACGTTCCCTCTATAGGGGGAACGTTTTTTTTTTTTTTTTATCATTTTTTATTTATTCTAATTTTATCATTATTATAAAAATCTAATCATGCTCATGCTATTTTTAAGCATTGATTGATGTTTTCAATATGACATGTTCTTATAGTTTCATCTTTTAAACGACTATGAAAACTTTCATGCTTGCCATTATGATTAGGTGTTCCTGGTTTTGAATAACTTCTAATGATTTGCAAATCATTACATAAATTTATGTAGTTTTCAGAAGTATATTGATTTCCATTATCTGAATGTAATAATATTGGACCTAAATATTTTTTATTTTTATATGCAATTTTTACAGCTTCAAGTACAAAATCTGTCTTTTGATTATCTATTCTTTTAGATTTTCCTATTATTTCTCCAGTTAAATTATCTTGAACTGTGCAAATATAACCTTTTTTTGTTTTAACTGAAAATTGAGTTATTTCACTAGTTCAAATGTTTTCAAATACCATTTATTTTGCTTCTTTAAGATAATTTTTTCTAATAGTTTCTTTATATTTTTTAATTTCATGTTTAGTTTGTTTCTTAATATAATATGCAATATGATTAAATTTTTTAAATATACGTTCTAATTTTTTGTGATTTATCCTAAAATGGTCAATATAATTCAATTTAAAATATAAAGATCATCTTTTAGCACTATAAGCACTAAGAAAATTATTTTTTTCAATTTCTGAAATCACTAAATTCATAATTCTTGTATCATTGAGGAAATTCATTAAAGTTTTATTTTCTTTATATGTTGATGTTCTATTGATATTTAAAATTTTGCAAATTATTGTTCGATTATATTTCATATTTATTAATAATTCCTGAATTATTTCTTTTTGGTTTCGCCCTTGGAGGCTCATTGCTTTTTTAAAATATTATTCTCCTTAATTAATTCTTTATTATAGTAGAATAGAACTCCTATAAACAAATCATTTGCCTTTTTAGATATGCTGTAATCTATTTTATAAGGCAAGCGAGGTTTTGCTTCACTTATCTTTGCATTTTTATATTTGTTAATTATTGTTCCAATTGATCCAGTAGTTGAGTTAAATTTTAATGCTATTTCTTTTAGAGAATAGCAATTCAAACTTAATTCAATAATTTTTTCTTTTTCTTCTTGAGTTCATTTTCTAAACTTTTGTCCTTTTTTAGCCATATATTTTTTCCTTTCTATTATTATATAAAAGTGTCTCCTAAAATGGGGGAACCTTCGGGGAAGGTAATTTATTTTTCCGGGTTTAAAGCATTGACTTTTTTTTTTTTTTTTACAATCATACATATCAACTTGAATTATTTGTTTGTTTTATAAAAGTCTTAAAAAAGGAGGAAAATATGAAAAAGTTATTAAGTGTATTGGCAACAGTAGGGGTTATTGCTTCATCAACTGTTAGTGTTGTTGCGTGTGGTACAAAATCTGAGAAGAAACCAGAAGAATATAAAAAAGATATTACTCAGGTTGTTAGAAATTTTGAACGGGATGTGGCAAAGATATGATCAGAACATTATGAAAAAGAGGTTGCAAGTAATTTGATTACTCTAGAAGATGTAAAGAATGATTATAAATTTTTGAATAAAAAAAATATTCAGAAATTCTCAAAATCATAGAATAAATTGACAGTTGAAAATAAAAAACAGTTGACTAGTGATGTTGAGAAATTATTTCAAATTAAGTTATTAAAACAGAAGTTAAATGAGTTAAAAAAAGTTAATGAATATAAAGTTATTTTGGATGAGATCGATTCGGTTTTTGAACATTTTGAGTTGCTTTTTAATGATAATTTTGAAATAAATTCAGGAGAAGTGGTTGAGGGAAGTTATATAGGTAATGTGGTAGTGGATTATAATATTGTGACTAACTATAAAGGGCTTAATGATGTTGAGAAGTTTAAACAATTTGGAGCATTGAAGTATACTTCAACAGAAAGTGAGTCGTTTAAAAACGTAGGGGATGTGATGTATAAAAATATTGCAAAGGATATGTTTATTTCACAAAAAACACAAAAGTATGTGAATTTGAAGTGAAGTGATATTAAAGGAGCAAAACAAGATTATGAGGCTTATGTAAATTCAAATGCTGAGTTGAAAAAGTATTATAATGATAGTGAAGATTTTCATCAGGCTTTATTGAAGTTACTTAAAGATAAGTATTTTAAACTTGCTTTTCCAACATTAGATATTAGTTATAGTAAAAGAAGTATATATAGATCAAATGATTTTTTAGTAGAGAATAAAGAGTATTTGATTATGAATAATTTTGATAAAGAAAATGCTATAAAGTTAAAAGAAGGTCAAGATACACAAACTATATCAAAAATTCTTTTAGGTGATGAAGTGCTAATAAAAGAAACTTTGAAGTCACAAGTATTTAATTTAAGAGCTTTGCAGAAATATAGAGTTGCTCAAGATGAGTTTTTAAATAAGTTTTTAAATTCTGTGGAGTTTGAAAAGTATAATGTAACTGATAGTTACTATGATTTAGCAGTGGCTATGGGTTATGCAGATTTTGTTGCTCCTGTTATTGGAGTTGGAGTAGCAGGGGGAAGTTCTTATCAGTATAAGTTGCCTGATTTTAAGTTGGCGATTTCTTATTCAATGAATGGAGAAAATGATGAGATTAGTGAGAGTTTTATAGATTTATCATTGAAATTGTTTGGTGTTTATAAAGAACTATGAAATCCTTATGAAATAAACGAAAGCAGTTTTTTATTTAAAGTATGGTATAAAAATAAAGGAAAAATTTGAGTTTATAAAGATAAAATAAATAACTTTATGACAGGAAAAGAAATAAATTTAGATTTAAATAATTATCAACAGTTTTATTTTGTAGAGTTGGAGAAAGCTTTTAGTTTATTGGATATGACAAGAAATGTTTTTAAAAGTTTAAATGTTTTATACTCAATAAACATGAAAAATTATGATTTAAGATTATCAACTATTAATTTTAATAGTTCAAATGAATATAAATGAACTTTTTTTGCAAAAAGAAAAGTAGCAAAAGATGAATTAATTTTTTATGAAGAGATTAATTATTTACAGTTTGATTTGTTTGGGATAGTAGAAATGGATATTTACTTTGATGAACAGAAATTAACAGAATATATATTTTAAAAGAATTTTTATAAGTATTTAAAAATATAAATTATATAGCTTATGTTTTTTTATTTATTAAAATAATATAATAATAAATAGTAAAATATTTTTATTTTAGAATTAAAAAAAAGTGTTATATTAATATAAATGAGGAAACAAAAAAATGAAAACAGTTATAATTATTGCAAACCCAAAGCCAAATAGTTTTAATCACGCAATTTCAAACTCTGTTATTGAAGGTTTAAAAAAGGCAAATAAAGAATATGAAATTTGAGACTTGTATGAAATGAAATTTAATCCATTAATAACCAAAGAAGAATTTGAACTATTTGGTTATGGACAATATGATGCAACATTGGAACATTTTATGAATGTATTAAGAGATGAATGTGAACAAATTGTATTAATTTATCAAATAGTCTTTTTTGAAATGCCAGCTATTTTAAAAGGATTTCTAGATAGAGTATTTATAGGAACTTTAATTAAGGAAGGTGATGATCCAATTAATTGAATGCCTTCAATTAATATAGAAAAGACTTTCATTATAGAAACTTCTCTTGGAGATATGTGATCTCTTGCAGGAAACCAAAATAAAAAACAAAATGAAGCTCTTACAGCACAAATAATGAGAAGAATAGGTTTATATAATCCTATTATAGAAATATATAAAAATTTATCTAAATCAACTTTAAAAGAGCATGAAAACTTTCTAAAAAGAATAGAACAATAATTTTCAACATTTAATGTTTAAGAATTTTAATTTATTAGTAATTTTGTTAAAACGATATATTAAAACTTATAGTAATTAAAAAACCATAGTTTAAATAATAAATAATTTAAGGTGCTTACAAATAAAAATATCCTTAAATTTGAAAATAATTCTATTTATACACAGATATTTAAAATTAAAAAAATTGTTAATAGTTTTAGTTAAAATGATTTTTAACATAAAAATATAAATTTATAATAAAGTAATTAAAAACATAGTTTTTTACTATGTTTTTTTATTATTAACTATTTAATTAATAACTTTAAATTATTTTATTTTGTTAGGAAGAGTAATTAAAATTCATAGTTGTTATAATAAATAAAGCAAAAGGAGTTTTGTAAAATGACAAACAAAGATGTTCTAATTATTATTATAGTTTCAACATGACTTATTGGAGTAATAATTACAGGACTTTTAGCATTAATTTTTAAAGATAAGTTTAAAAACTTTAAAGAACAAAATATATTAATTCAATCTCAATTAAAGCAAGAAAAAAGTGACTTTAAATTAAAAGAGGTGAATATAAATTTTGAGTTACCAAAAGAGGAAAAGTGTTTTTTTTATGAAAATAATATTAATTTATTTAAAGTAAAATTAAATAATAAGACTTCAAAGCAAAATTATAAAAAAGAATTAAAAGAATCTAATCTTATTTGCTCAATATATGTAACAAATAAAAGAATAATGATTCAATTAAATGATCAATATTTTCAATATAATATAGAAAATATAATTTATTGTAATTATCTTTTAGTTTATTTTAAAAAAACTTGACTAAATTCAATACAATTAGAAATAAGTGAAGATAAATATATTGTTATAAATAAAAAATTTGATTTATTGTTAACTGTTAAAGAATTATGTAAAAAGGAGAAATAAAGTAATGTTATATTCAAATACATGAACAAGTAGTGCAATTACTGGCTATATTTTAATGTTATTTACAACATTAGCTTTATATCTTTTCTTTGCAAATCATTTTAAACGATTAAAAAAAATGAGATTAATTTGACCTAAAAATAAGTATTTGAATAAGAAAATGTATAATTTCTTTAATTTATATATTTTTGTAGGTTTTATACCTATGTTTTTTGCAATGACAATTTTTTTTGCAATAAGCTTAGTATTTAAAGATATTAAATTATTAAGTATTATATTCACATTTTGTTATTTAATTTATACTGTTCAACTTTTTATATACATAATTCTTTTAAATAGTAAACAATCTTCAATTGTAGCTTTTGAATATGAAAATCAATTAATTTTATTTAATGAAGTAATAAAATTAGATGATATTGTTGAAATTAGTTACAATCTTAAAAGAACAATTATTTTTATTACATTTAAAGATGAAAAACAATTAGAAGATATTGTAAAACTTAACTATAATTGAAAATTGTTTGATTTTTTAAAAAGTTTAAACTTGAAAATAAACAAGTAAACTAGTAAATTTGTTTTATAATTTAATTAAGTTTAATAAGGAGTTTTCAAAATGATAGAAAAATTATTAAATAAGCAAGAAAAACAGTTATTTTCTTTAAAAACTTTAAATAAAATTAAAAGACAAGATTTTAAAGATTATTTAGAGATACAAGAAAGTATTTTAAAATCTCTTGAAAAACAAATCCAATTAGAACAAAAATATATTAATGAAATTTTACAAGAAAAAATTTTAAAATAACAAAATTTTATTAATAAATTAACTAGTTACTATAATGAAGTAGTTTTGAAAAAGAATAAAAAAGTAGTAGAAGTTGATTTTATTACAGAAGAGTTTGAAAATATAATAAAAGAATTAGTGAAAATTCAAAAATAAAAGTGGAGAATAAAATATTATGATAAAACAAGCTAAATTTATTACTTCAGCTGCAAATAAAAGTGGTTGATTAAAAGAAAGTATTCCTGAAGTTTGTTTTATAGGAAGAAGTAATGTAGGAAAATCTACTTTTATTAATGCTTTAACTAATCAAAATAAATTGGCAAAAACTTCATCAACACCAGGAAAAACAAGATTATTGAATTTTTTTGATATTAATAATAATCAATTTAGAATAGTTGATGCTCCAGGTTATGGTTATGCAAGAGTTAATAATGATCAAAAATTAGCTTTTGCTAAAATGATGGATGAATATTTAACAAGTAGAGAACAGTTAAAATTTATTTGTCAATTAGTCGATTTAAGACATCCCCCAACTAAAGATGATATTGAAATGTATAAGTTTTTTAAACATCATAAAATTAAAGTTTTTATTGTGGCAACAAAAAAGGATAAATGTAAAAAAAATGACATTCTAAAAAATGAAAAAATAATAAAACAAAATTTAGAATTTGATTCAAATGATAAATTTATATCAATTTCATCAACAGAAAAAAATAATTTAGATAAAGTTTATGATATTTTTATTGAAATGTTTGAAATGAATTAATAATTTTTAACAATAGGAGAGAGAACAATTTTTTATAAAAATTCATTAAAAGCTATTGTAGATGTAGTTTCAAACTTTAATTTTTGAAGTATTTTATTAGCAACTTCTCTTGTTATATTTATAGGGTTTATTTTTCAAAAAAAACGATTAATTTTTGATAATTGAGAAAAGGTAATTGTTAAAATAATATTGTATGTTGCATTACCAGCATTAGCTTTAAAAAGTTTTTTAATAGATATTAATACAGAAAATATTTGAGAATCAGTGGCAATAGCAATAATTGGTCTTATTTTTTACACAAGTTTAACTTTTGGATCAAAGTACTTTTTTCTAAAAACTACAAAATCAAAGCAAGATATCCTTGCAATGAGTGTTGCTTTTTCTTCAGCAGTTTATTTTGGAGTAATGATAATTAAGGCAATATATTCTCAAAAGCAACAAGTAATTGATTTATATTCATTTTTATTTTTAATAGGATTTTGAATTTTTATGTATTCGGCTGCTGCAAATATTATGATGAAAAAACAATTCAAGAATTATTATTGGATAAAAAGAAAAAATGATGAGATTTTTTTAAAGTTTTTAAAAATCCTATTATTATTGCAACTTTTGTTGGAATATTTTTATGACTATTTCAATTAATACCTGGTATTCATATTATTAAAGGAGAATATTCAATAAGTAGAATTGATAAATATATTCCAGGAGTAAATCAAATTTTGTCAATTCTAGCTCCTTTAGCAAGTCCACTTGCATGATTTTCTATGGGATCAATTTTGGCAAAAAGTGAAATAAAAGAGGCATTTAAATCAAAATTAGTTTGATGAGCTTCTTTTGTTAAAAGTTTTATAACACCTTTAATTTGTCTTATTTTATTTATTATATTTTCATTAATTTTTAAATCAATTTCAGGAATTTCAATATCATCTTTAGCTTTAGTTTTAAGCATTGCAATTGTTGCATCTCCAACAGCAAATACAATAGTGGGTTATGCTATTTTATATGATAAAAGAACCTAAAGTAGCATCTTATGTAGGAACATTAACAATATTTTTAAGTATTATGGTAATACCAATATGAATACTTGTTGCATCCGCAATAGGAGCAACAAGTTTATTTACACAATAAGTGCAAAATTAAAAAAAAAAAAAAAATTATTTTTAATAAAAGAAGGTTCCCCCATTTTAGGAGACACTTTTATATAATAATAGAAAGGAAAAAATATATGGCTAAAAAAGGACAAAAGTTCATTTTCTAAACTTTTGTCCTTTTTTAGCCATATATTTTTTCCTTTCTATTATTATATAAAAGTGTCTCCTAAAATGGGGGAACCTTCTATTAAAAATAGTTAAAAAAAGTATTGAACTTTTTTTTTTTTTTTTATAATTATTGATATCAATTTGAATTATTTTTTAAGGGTCTTTAAAAAGGAGAAAAATATGAAAAAGTTACTAAGTGTATTGGCAACATTTGGTATTGTTGCTTCATCAACTGTTAGTGTAGTTGCGTGTGGTGCAAAATCAGAAACTAAACCAGAAAAGCCAGAAGAACCAAAAGAGGATTTAAATGATATTATAAGAGATTTTCAAGAAGAAGTTACAAATATTTATATTGATCATATGAAAATTGAAGTTATTCAAAATCTTATTGTTTTGTCAGAAACAGAAAAAAATTATTTGTTTATTAAAAAAGATAATATAAAAGCTTTTTCAAATAGAGAAAAAGAAATAACTTTTGAAAATAAAAAACAAATTGAAAATGATGAAAATTTAATTTTAAAATCAAAATTATTAGCAGAAAAGTTAAATGAGTTGAAAAAAGTTAATAAGTATAAAGTTATTTTGGATGAGGTAGATTCACTTTTTGATGGTGTAGAAATTATTTTTAATGATAATTTTAAAATAAAATCAGGAGAGTTATTTCAAGGCGTTTATATATGAAATTTTATAAATGAGTATAAAATAAATATTAAATATAAAGGTAAAAGTGATATTGAAAAGTTTGAACTTAAAGATACTTTAAAATATACTTCAACAGATAGTGAAATTTTTAAAGTAGCAGGAGATAATTTAGTAAAAAATATTGAAAATGATTTTTTAGTATCAAATGAAATGAAAAAATACTCTAATTTTTAATGAAATAATATAAAAAGAAATAAACAAACTTATGAGGGGTATGGTTAATTTTTTGATGAAATAAAAAATTATATAAATTCAAGCGATGAATATAAGAATAATTTAATTAATTTTATTAAACACAATTATTTTAAAAGTTTTGAGAACTTAAATATAAACTTTAATCAAAATAATATTTATATAGATTCAGTTTTTAAAACTATTTTTAGAAATGATCCTAATACTGAATTAAATAAAGAATCTTTAAAAGAACTATATTTTACAAATACTAATATGAATAAATGAAATAAAGAATTATTTGTTTTAAAAAATAATTATCTTAAAAATTTAAAATTAACAGAACAACAAAATAACTTAGTACAAGAATCAGTTGAGTATATTAGTGCAGACTCTATTGGAAATATTAAATTAAAGGGAACAACTATTGTTATTGGTTCAGGAGATAATAAATATGTTCATGAACTATCTGATTTTAACTTATCTGTAACATATAATATTTCTTCAAAAGTAGAAGAGAAAATTGACTTTTTAAGTGAGTTTACTTCAAAAGTATTAATAAAAGGTATGCATAATTTTTATGGCATGGATTCAAGTTTTAAATACCCTGAATTTAACTCAGATGAAAATTATTTAATGAATATTGGAAATAAAAAAATTATTCCTAATATTTTGGAAAATCTTGCTAAACCTTATAGCTATCCTGGTTCTATATCTAGAATATTTTGATCTCTTTGAAGTCACCTTAGTGATCAAAACATAAAATAATTTTTTAATAACACAAAATTTTACAGTTTGATACATAATTGAAGAATGTCAGCGTTTATTTTTTTTAATTACTCAAATGATTTAAAAGATTATGATACAAATAGTGATACTACTAGATATAATAATAAAATTGATTTTACTTTTAATAATCAATATGTATCTTTTGTACTAGCAAAAGATGGAGCAAAGGATAAAAATCCTGACTTACTTACTTTTAAATTGGGTTATTTAGCAGTTAACTTTAAGTATGAAAAGTTGTTTAAGTTATCTGAAAATCAAAAATCTAAATTTTTTATTAAATTTATGTAGTTTAAAAATTTATATAAACATTTATCTATTAAAATCTCAGAATATGATATCTTAAATTTACCAGTTAGCATTAGTTAATTGGTTTTTTTCTATTTATATTTCTACAAATCCTTTAAATTTACTATAAAATTCATCTAATAAACTAAAAAGTAACTATAAATTTCATTATTTAAGTAAATAATTATTTTATTTATTTTTTTATAATATTAATTACTATTTTAAAGCTTTATCAAGTCTTTTATTAGCCATAGTTTTTTTCTTTAATTTTAATTGTTTAATTTTAATACTAATTTTGTTATATTTTTCAAAGTTATATATTGAATATTTTAAATTATTTTATTTTAATTTGAATAGAATATGTGTTAATATATCTTTAAGTTTAGGACCAAGATTAATTTTAGGGGTAAACTTTATTTTGTTGTAAAATTTAATGAATAAAAATTCATATAATAAAAAATATACTTATAAGTTATTTTATAAAATTTTGTAGGTGATTTTATGTTAAAAATAAAAAAAATGAATAAACATTTAATGTACTTTCTTTTTATAGCAGTAATTTTTATTCACTTCTTTTTAATAACTATAAGTGAGTATCAAGTTTTTATAAATAAAAGAACATATATTATATTCAAACATTTTAATATTGTTTTAAATACATTATTTATGATTATAATGTTGTTTATTTTGACTATTCAATTCAGTAAATTTATGTACTTTGTTGATATTAATAGTAATAATCAAAATTTAAGATGAATAATAAAAAAAGATACTTTAGAAACTTTAGTTAAAATAGTATTTTTAATTTTGCCTTTTATTATTTTATTTTTAATAAATTTTTATATATGAAGAAGTAGACAAATTGAGTTTACTATCTGAATTTTAACTTGTATTTCCCTAATTACTATTTTAATAATTGCTTTAACAATATTAACTTTTATTTATAAATTTGTTATTAAAAAAAATATTATAACAAATTATGAAGATGACTCTATTTTGGAAATGCAATTACTATATTTAAGTTCTTTGGTTCATTTAGAAACTTTTAATTTTAAAGATAAAATATTTGAATTTAAAGAAGCTATTAAAGTTTTTCTTTCTTATCTATATCAAGAAAATGAAATGAAGTATTCAATAAAAAACTCTGTATCTTTAAGAACTATAAAAAAATCAACAGTTCCACCAAGTATTTATTTTTTATAATAACTTGAAAAAAATATTTATAGGCTTAACTTCAAAGTTTAAAATTTTTAAGTATAAATTTAAAGGAAAGAGAAGTATAAAATTATGAAAAAATTATTATCATTATTAGGAGCAGTTGGAATAACTGCTTCTACAAGTGCAACAACAGTTGCATGTACAAAACCTAGCACAAATCCAGAATCAGAAGATGTATTATTGGATAATGTTTTACCTGAAACTATTTTAAATGCTTATAAAAAGAAAAATCCAAGTGCAAATATAAATGAACTTGAAGTATTTGATTATAATCAAAATAGTGCACAATTAGTTTATAAAAAATCTACATCATCTAATTCTAAATTTAATCCAATTATTTTTAATTATAAAATTAAAGCATTGGATTTATCTGATGACAATGAATCATTGGTTAGAAATATTCTTGTAGGAGAAATGGATGAAAATGGTGTTGTAAATAAATCAATTAGTATAAAAGATGTAATGAAAAATAAAAAAGTTACAAAAAACTCAATAAGAACTTCATTTGCAATAATGAACGGAGTTTTCTTAAATGAGCAAGATATTGAAATAGGAGATATAGATTACAATAACAGTAGAGTTATAATAAAATCAAAAAATCAAAATATTTTAAAAGGAACTGAAGAAGTTATTTTAACAATTAACAAAAATATAAGTTCAGATGATGTTTTAAAAGTTACAGATATAGGAAATATTTATTTACCAGGATCTTTATATGATAACAGAAGAGAATGTTTTGATGGAACTTATAAAGATGAGCATGGCAATAGTGTAGCTAAAGACAATATTTTGATAGCTTTACCTGTGTTATTTCAAAACTTGGGAGATAGAAATAAATTATTTGCTTATTTAGCAAGAGATTTATTTACATCTGCTGTAGCTATTGCAGGAGTTAGTGCATCAAAAATAGAAGAAAATATGTCTATGGATAATTTTAAAATAAATCTATCATGAGGGGGAGAAGAAAAAATTTTAGTTAATGATAATATAATTACAGCAACTGATTCACAAACAGTAACTGTTAAATTCAAATTGGCAAAAGAAGATAGATTGATTTTTGGAGAATATAGACCAAATTCAAAAGATTTTATAGTATCAAAAAAAGCATATTCTTCTAAAAATATTAAAACAATAGTTTCAGAAATTTATGATCAAGCAGGTGAATCTTTTAAAAATCAAGTATCAAAAGAAATGTTTACAAAGTTTTCAACAATTAATTTTGCAAATGAAAATGAAGTTCCAACAATTGAATTACTTCCTGGAGGAGAGTATGTTTATTCATTTGATCAAATGGCATTTTTCTTAGTTTCAACTAAATTAGATCCTGAAAATGATAAAGAATTAATTAAAAAACTAACACCTCCAAAAGAGGGAAAAACTTATGGTTATAAATTTGTAGTACAAGAATAATTTGACTAAGCAAAAATTATTTTTTAGAAACATGTTTAAAAACATTATTAAAAATAAATTACAATTAGTAATGGTTATTTTGTTAATGTTTTTATCTGTTTTTATATTTACTATGACAGATTCTTCTTCACAAAGATTAATTAAGAGTAGAGAAGAGTTTGCATTAAATAGTAATTTACATGACTCTATTATTCAATTTACAGAAAGTAACTACAATTATATAGAAAATGATGAATTTAAATCTATTACAAATAATGAAGTAAGAGATGAAATTATTTTAAATTACTTAAAATATAGTTTAGAGAAAAAAAATAGTAATTTAAAATTTGATTTTGACAGAACTGAAACTAGAAATTTTATTTTAGACTCAAATAAGAGTATTAAAGTTATTAACTTAGAACCAGACAAAAAAGTTGACGTTTTTATTGTTAAAAAAGGAATGAGTTTAGAAACTTGAAAAAGTTATATTGATTCAGAAAATGATTTATCGAAAAGATGAGTTTATCTTTCTGAACAGTTTGCTAAAAATAATAACATTGAAATTAATGATATTATTCGTTTAAATGATGATTCTTTTGGTTCTAGTGTTTTAGTTAAAAATAGTGAAAATAATTCAGTTGACATTTCAAAATATAAAAATAAAGATATTAATGAATGAATTAATAGTTCAAACTATTCATCAATGAATTGATTTCAAGTTGTAGGATTTGGATCAAGTGCTGACTTTATGATGCCTATAATATCTTCTAACTCACCATTACCAAATTTAAATAATGAAGGATTAGCTTATGTAAATCCAAAAAATTTTGGTTGACAAAGAACTTATTTAACAACTTCTTTTAAAAAAAATATTGTAAATAAAATGAAAGAAGTTATTGATGATCATGAAATTGAAAACTTTAGAGTTTGAAATTCTAATTCTGAAACTCAGTCACAAGAAACTCTTAGAATAATATCATCTAAAGATAAAGAAGTTTATTATTCTCTAAAGTTTATAAATAAAATTAGTCAAGAAATGAATATTGAATTAAATTCAATATTAACAAATCTAAATAAAGCACAAGAGTATGGTTTAACAATTAGTTATAATCCTCCAACTCATAGTTCTAACAAAGTTGTTTATGATGTTGCAGATAAAGATTACTCTTTTGTATTAAGAACACAGATGTATATGAAAATAATTAAGTATTTTAAAATAATTATGTATGCAGTAACAATTGTAACTGTGTTAATTGGAGTATGAATTTTAACTATAATTTTAAGAAATAATATTCAAAAAACGTTTGGACAAAATGGAATTTTATTATCTCTTGGTTATAAAAAAAATGAACTTATAATTTCCAATTGTTTATATCCAATTTTTATTTCAATAATAGGGGGAACCTTAGGTTATCTTCTTGCTTTACCAATGCAAATATTTATAATAAATATTTTTAAAAATTTCTTTACAATAAATTTTGTACAAATTAGTTTTTCCTGATTAGGTTTATTAACAATGGTTATAGGATTATTTTCATTTTTACTAATAGTTACACTTTCTATTTACTATTTTGTTTTTAATAAATATAATGCTTTACAGATGATAAATTATGAAAATATATCAACAGTAAATAAATATAAACTTAAATTTCAAAAATTATTAACAAGAAGTAAAAAATTTGATTCTAGATTTAAAGGAGCAATTTTGGCTTCTTCATTATCAAGATTGTTTACTATAACATCAGTTATGTTGATATCTTCAACAATAATTTCTGTAGGTATTATTGCACCTTCAATTTTAAATAACTATATAAAGTATAAATATTTGGACAATGATTATGATAATCAAATTGAATATGAGTCACCAATTTATAATGCACCAACAACTTTTTATAAAACATATAACCCTCTAAGTAAAGAAAAGAATAAATTAAATAGTGCTCAAGAAATATTTGATATGTATTTAAATAATCAAATATCATATTCAACATTTACTCCAAAAGAGGATGTTGCAACATTATCAGATTTAGCTTATAAAAATTTAAATAAAGATTTTTTAACAAATCCTAATTTAAAATTAAACATTAATATTGAAGGAATAGACAATTATATCTTAAGAGGAACTTTAATATCTAGTGTTTGAAAAGATTATAAATTTTATAAACTTGATCATTATTATGAAGTATCAAAAGTTTTAGATGTACTTAGTAGTAAAAATAATTTAAAAGATAAATTAGAGGATTTTGAAAATCTAAGAGTTTTTTATTTAAAATATAAAACAACAATAGGTTTAAATATTCAAAGAAATGAGTATTTTGAAAATGGACAGTATAAAAGTAATTTAAAAGAATTAATTAGCAATGAGCAGTTAAATAAAATTGGAATAAGTGGAGGAGATGTAACTCCAGTATTAGCAAAATCAGGAAGGATTAGAAAAGATTCTATATTTGAAAAAAGTTTTTATGAAGATTTAGAAGCCAATAATGAAAATACATGATGACAAAATACAGCTCGTAATGCAGCTGCTATTTATAATTGAATTAAAGCGTATTTTATTGATAATCTTCAACAGGGATTTTTACAAGGAGTATATGCAAGTTGTCCAGAAGCTTTAAGAAAAGTTATTTCAGATAGTTTCTTAGATGAAAGTAAATATTTTAATGCTTTGTTTAATGTAATACCTTATATTACATCAACAGATGATTTAGGAATCACAATTAAATCATCTTCTAAAAATAAAGCATTTAAAATATATTGTCTTAACAAAAATAATAAAACTCAATCTCTTTTTGATATCAGCAATAATAATTTAAAAGATAAACTTTTTGAAGATGAAAATAATATAGTTATAAATTCATCTCTTGCAAAAATTTTAAAAGTTAAAGTTGGAGAAAGAATAGATATTGAGCACTTTAAAAAAGTTTTAGCTGTAGATGAAAAAGAATTAGATCCATATAGTTGAGATACAACAAAAATGGATGCAGAAGGAGAAGGAGGATATACAAATTCTAAAGAATTGTATTCAAGATCTTTTGCAAGTTCTAAACAAAAAGGATGAAAAAATAATATAATAACTCAAAATAAAGATAAATTTGTTTACAATACAGATTTAGATACAACATCTGAAACAATGACAAAGCCAACAGAAATGTCTGAGAAAGTAGATTCAGGTAGGGTTACTAAAAAAACAGTAAGTGAAAATAAAACTTATAAAGTTGTTGGAATATCTAGACAATATGGAAGTGCAAAAGCATGAATTCAAAATGATAATGTTAAAAAAATATATGGATATGATAAAAGCGAACAAATTCTTTTTCAAAATTTTATTAAAGAATGAATTAATCCAAAAGATAAAGGTAATGTAAATTTAGTTTTAAAAGAGTTTATTCAAAAAATTCCAAACTGAGAAATAAAAGTTTATTCTCCAAATGAATATAAAAATAAATTTGAAGATTTTAAAAACTGAGTTAAACAAGATTCAAAAAGAGAAGATATACTTAAACTTTTTGAAAGTGAATATCCGATATTTAATTATAAAAATTCAAATGATAGTTCCTTTAGTGATTTAAGTAAAGGAATTAATGTAAGTCAACAATTTGGTGATTTCTCAAGCTATGGTTTAAATGGGGGAGTTGCAAATTCTCAAACTATTTCAGGATATCAAATCTCTACAATTAAAACAATTGATCAAAAAGAGGCAGCATTAAAAATAATATCACGCATAATGAAATATGCAAAAGTTGTTGTTTACTATGTAACAGCTACTTTCTTATTAATTTGTGTAATTATAATTATGTTAATAGTTAACTTAGTAATAGTTAAATATCAAAAAAATATAGCTGTATTGAAAGTACTTGGATATAAAGATTTTTATATAATTAAATTATTTATTGGAATGTATATTCCTATAGTTCTTTTAACTACATTAATTGGTATAGGATTTGGTATTTTAATAGTTCAAGTTGTTACTTCAAATTTAGTGTCTTCAGGTATTGTTGTTCCATTTTTTGCAACAACATGATGATATAGTGTATTAACATTTGTATTAGTGTGAATTATTTATATATTAGCTTCAATAATAAGTTGATTTATTTTAAAAAGAATTAATTTATTATTAGCTGTTCAAGAAAGTTAGGTAACTTGTATGAAAAAAATATTGATGCTTTTAACAACTATTTCAATAACAACATCAACTTCTTTTAGTGTGCTTTCTTGTAAATCTTTATCAGATTATGAAGAAATATCAATACCAGATCCTGTATACTTAATAAAACAATCTGGTTTTAAAGGTTTTGATAGTAAAAAAATAGATGTTAAAAAATATATTTATACTTATGATCTTATTGATGAATTAGATAAACATTTGCAATTAGCTGGATATGATTTAAATAATTTAACTTGAGATATAACTCGCAATAAAATGATTCTTGAAAAAGGTTTAGAAGATAATTTATTAAGAAATGGAAATTATATTTTTATTATAAAAAATAAGTTAAATAAAAATGATAAAATTGAAATTAAACAAAAAATAACTAATTCAAAATATCTAAAAGATGTAATTTCGAAAACTAATTTAAAAAATATTGAAGATAATAGAGTAAAAACTGTACTTATGAAAATGATTTTTAATAATTTAAACTTAATTTCTAGAATCGATGATATTGCAAAAGAAATGCTAAATAGTGAAAATATTACAATAACAGATAAAAAGGCGATACTTAATTTTAAAGATTTTGATAAAAATAATAGAGATAAGTTTTATGGACAAATTACATTAGATTTTGATGTTGTTGGTCCAAATCCAAATTTACCTTCTGAAAAAATTGATATTAATAATTTGGCAAAAGAGGCAGGCACTATTGTAAAAAATGATTTAGGAACACTTACAATTGTAAGTCCTTTTCAAATTTTTTCTCAATATGTTACTTTAAATTTTTCAAATAAACTACAGTATTTGACAATTTTGGTAAATGATATTGATATTGAAGGTTTAAAAATTACTAAGATAGATAAAAACTATTATAAAGCAGTTTTTGAAACTATTGAAAGTCATAACAATGAATATAAAAGTTATCTTTCAGGAAAATTAGAATTAACTTTTAATTATTTTGGAGATGAAATAATTTTATAAATAAAAAACTAGTAATGGTTAAGTTTAGTAAATAAAATAAAAAAGTTGTTTTTATAATATTGTCAAGAGCACTTGTTGCTTCATCAAGAATTAAAACTTCAGGATTTTTTAAAATTAATCTTGCAATTAATAAACGTTGTTTTTGTCAACCACTTAGTTGTGCTCCACGTTCAAATAAAATTGTTTCATATTGATTTGGTCAACTCATAATTAAGTCATGAATTTTAGCTTTTTTACAAGCTTTAATTACATCTTCTTGACTTTTATTCTCTAAACCATAACTTACATTTTCATAAATATTACCACTCAATATTTGAGGCTCTTGGTCTACATAACCAATTTTATCTAGTCATGATTTTAAATTTAAATCCCTTAATTTAACTTTATTGTTAATAAAAATTTCTCCTTGTTGAGGATCATAAAATCTAAGTAATAATTTTGCAATTGTAGTTTTTCCACTTCCAGTAGGACCAACAAAAGCATATTTTTTTCCTTTAACTAAATCAATATTAAAATCTTTAATAATAAATTCATTTGTTTCAGGATAAGCAAAACTTATATTTTTTAGATTAATTGAATTAATTGTTTATTTAATTAATTTTTCTTTATCTTTTTGAATAAATATTTCACTTTTAAGTAATGTACTAATATTAGTAGCAGATACTCGTGCTTGAGGTGCATAAGAAATTATTTGTCTCAATTGCATAATTGGAATTGTCATAACAATAACACCAGCTGTAAATGAAGTCATAATACTAATTAAAGCTTGAGTTTGGTTATAAAATAGAAATACTCCAAAGATAATTGCTGCCATTGAAAAACTTCCTATACCTCCAATTATCAATGCAGAAGGGATTTCTGATGCAAAGAATTTTTTCTTTTTCTTTTTTGAAACATGAGTTATCATTTCATCAAAATGTTTTTTTTCTTCTTTAAAAGTTCCAACAGATTTAATTAATCTAATGTTATATATTTTTTCACTTAATTCATTATCTAAATCTTGTGATATTTTGCTAATTTTTTTTGTAGTTTTATTTGAAATTATTATTGTTATAAAAATTATTAACATAAAAGTAAGTAGTAGTCCAAATACACATAAAGCTAGTTTTCAACTAATATTAAACATTAATATTGCAGAAAATGAGATTATAATTACAGATAAAAAGTAAATTATTGGTGCTTCTTTTATATAAGAAGTTACAATTGAACTATCTTTTACTATTGTTGAAATTAATTGACCATTTTTATTGGAATTAAAATAATTTAAATCTTGATCAATTATCTTATTTATCAGATTTATTTTAAATTTTGTTTCATATGCTTGAGCAATATGGCCACTAATAATAAAATTTATATAAGAGAGTATTACAACAAGTGTAACATCAAAAATCATTGAAAAGGATAAATCATATAGGCCAAAATTTTTCCCAAATAAAATTATAGATATATTTTGCCAATCATAATATATAAAATCATAAAAGAATTTTTGAATTATTTGTTCATAGATATTAGAATTAAAGTTTAAACTATTTCAAATTTTATCAATTTGTTCTTGAGTAAAATTTAATCCTAATTGTTTGATTATTTCATAAATGTCAGTTGTTTTCATTGAAAGCATTGAATCCAAAACACTTTTAGATACTAAAAGAGCTGTAATATATTCAATAGCTTTAATATTTCAAATTAACAATAAAGCAATTAAAGCTGTTAAGATAAACATTAAAAATGTTAATAGTTTCTTGTCTTTCATTGCTCTAAATAAGTGTGTATAGAGTTCTATTTTTTTTCTTTTTTTAATAATCATTTTTATATTCTCCATATTTTTCTTTATAATAGATATTAGTAATAAAATTTTATTTTAAATAAATTAACTTGTTTCATATGAAACAAGTTAATTTTACAATAGTATTTGTGAGGTGTCAATGAAAAAACAATACAATTTAGATAATTTAAGTACTCTTGTAAAAGGTAACTTAGTTATTATTATTTTAAGTAAAAGAATAAGTTTAAAAATGATAAAAAAATATTCAGATCTATATAGAATGGCATATTTACATTTAATGTTTATTAAGAATGTTGAAGGTATTAGTCAAGTAGAATTAGCTGATTTAACAGATACAAATATTTCAACAATGCATAGAAATATTCAAACTTTAATTAAAAATAATTATATTGAAAAAAAAGTTTCTTCAAGAGCAAATGAAAATGAGATATATTTAACTCAAAAAGGAGAAAGTGTAGTTAAAGATATTACTCAATGAGTTAATGAATATGAAAAAGAAATGGGTTTTAACGAAGAAAATACAAAAGAGTTATCATTAATGTTTAAAATAATGATAACTAAATATTCTGATTTTTAAAATAAACTTTATATTTTAAAAATAGTATATATATGAAGGTTCCCCCTATAGAGGGAACGTTTTTTTTATCATTTTTTATTTATTCTAATTCTATCATTATTATAAAAATCTAATCATGCTCATGCTATTTTTAAGCATTGATTGATGTTTTCAATATGACATGTTCTTATAGTTTCATCTTTTAAACGACTATGAAAACTTTCATGCTTGCCATTATGATGAGGTGTTCCTGGTTTTGAATAACTTCTAATGATTTGCAAATCATTACATAAATTTATGTAGTTTTCAGAAGTATATTGATTTCCATTATCTGAATGTAATAATATTGGACCTAAATATTTTTTATTTTTATATGCCATTTTTACAGCTTCAAGCACAAAATCTGTCTTTTGATTATCTATTCTTTTAGATTTTCCTATTATTTCTCCAGTTAAATTATCTTGAACTGTGCAAATATAACTTTTTTTTGTTTTAACTGAAAATTGAGTTATGTCACTAGTTCAAATGTTTTCAAATCCCATTTCTTTTGCTTCTTTAAGATAATTTTTTCTAATAGTTTCTTTATATTTTTTAATTTCATGTTTAGTTTGTTTCTTAATATAATATGCAATATGATTAAATTTTTTAAATATACGTTCTAATTTTTTTTGATTTATCCTAAAAGGGTCAATATAATTCAATTTAAAATATAAAGATCATCTTTTAGCACTATAAGCACTAAGAAAATTATTTTTTTCAATTTCTGAAATCACTAAATTCATAATTCTTGTATCATTGAGGAAATTCATTAAAGTTTTATTTTCTTTATATGTTGATGTTCTATTGATATTTAAAATTTTGCAAATTATTGTTCGATTATATTTCGTATTTATTAATAATTCCTGAATTATTTCTTTTTGGTTTCGCCTTTGGAGGCTCATTGCTTTTTTAAAATATTATTCTCCTTAATTAATTCTTTATTATAGTCGAATAGAACTCCTATAAACAAATCATTTGCCTTTTGAGATATGCTGTAATCTATTTTATAAGGCAAGCGAGGTTTTGCTTCACTTATCTTTGCATTTTTATATTTGTTAATTATTGTTCCAATTGATCCAGTAGTTGAGTTAAATTTTAATGCTATTTCTTTTAGAGAATAGCAATTCAAACTTAATTCAATAATTTTTTCTTTTTCTTCTTGAGTTCATTTTCTAAACTTTTGTCCTTTTTTAGCCATATATTTTTTCCTTTCTATTATTATATAAAAGTGTCTCCTAAAATGGGGGAACCTTCTCAAAAGAAGTCAAAAAAAAAGCATTGACTTTTTTTTTTTTTTTTATATATACAATCAGTGATATCAACTTGAATTGTTTTATTTGTTTTATAAAAGTCTTAAAAAAGGAGGAAAATATGAAAAAGTTATTAAGTGTGTTGGCAACAGTAGGGTTTGTTGCTTCATCAGCTGTTAGTTTCATTGGATGTGGTACAAAAAAAGAAGATAAAAATCCTAACCCAGAAGAGCCAAAAGAAAATTTAAATGAAATAATAAAAGATTTTCAAAAATAAGTTACAAATATTTATATTGATCATATGAAAAATGAGGTTAATCACAATCTTATTGGTGTACAAAAAAATGAAAAAAAACATTTATTTATTAAAAAAGAAAATATACAATCTTTTTCAAATAAAGAAAAGGAATTAACTTTAAAAGATAAAAAAGAAATTGAACAAGATGAAAATATAATCTTAAAATCAAGTTTACTTTCTGAAAAATTAAATGAGTTAAAAAAATAAATAAATATAAAGTTATTTTAGAAGATATTGATTCGCTTTTTGATGGAGTAGAGATTATTTATAATGATAATTTTAAAATAAAATCTGGGGAGTTGTCTCAAGGAGTTTATATAGGAAATTTTATAAATGAGTATAAAATAAACATAAAATATAAAGGTAAGTATTCTTTAGAAAAATTTGAACTTAAAGATATTTTAAAATATACTTCAACAGATAGTGAAACTTTTAAATTAGTTGGAAATAATTTTGTAAAAAATATTGAAAAGGATTTTTTAGTCTCAAATGAAATGAAAAAATATTCTAATTTTGAATGAAGTAATATAAAAGATAATAAAAATTTTTATGAGGGATATGGTGAATTTTCTGATGAGATAAAAAAATATATAAACGCTAATAATGAATATAAAACTAATTTAATTGATTTTATTAAACAAAAGTATTTTACGAGTTTTAAAAATTTAAATTTAGAGTTTAATAAAAATGCTATTTACATAGATTCAGTTTTTAAAACTAATTTGCTAAATGTTTTTGAAAATAAAATTGCAAAGTCTTTTGAAAACTATATGGATTCACAACAAAATTCAGAGAAAATTTTTAAAAGTATTTTTAGAAATGATCCTAATAAGCAAGAAAGCATAGATATTTTAAAAAACTTATATTTTACAAAATTGAATATTGATAAATGAAATAAAGAATTATTTAATTTAAAAAATAATTATCTTAAAATTATAAAATTATCTGAAGAGCAACTTAATTTAGTTCAAAAAACAAATGAGTTTATTAATGCAAGTTCTATTGGAAATATTAAACTTAAGGGAATAAATATTATTATTGGTTCAGGAGATAATAAATATGTTCATGAATTGCCAGATTTTAATTTATCTGTAACGTATAATGTTTCTTCAAAAGTAGAAGAAAAAATTAACTTTTTAAGTTAGTTTACTTCAAAAACTTTAATAAAAGGATTACATGATTTTTATGGAATAGATTCAAATTTTAAATATCCTGAATTTTAACTCAGATGAAGATTATTTAATGAATATTGGAAATAAAAAAATAGCTTCAAGAATTAAAGAGAATATTAAAGAAAATCAAAGTTCTTCAGGAAGTTTAAGTATTTTATTTTGATCTATTTGAATTAGTCTTGGAAATGAATTCGATAATGAACTTATGAATAAATTAAAAATATTTAATTTCATAAATGAAAATTCTAGTAAAATATTTTATATTTTTCCAAATTATTTTAATGACTTAAGCAACAATGATCATGCTGGTAATGGTTTAAAATTTAATAATAAAATTGATTATGTTTTAAATGAAAAGGATATATCTTTTGTACCTGCTAGAGGAGGAGCAAAGGATAAAAATCCAGATTCTATTACTTTTAAATTAGGTTATTTAGCAGTTAATTTTAAGTATGAAAAATTGTTTACTTTATCTGAAAATCAGCAATCAAAAGCTTTTATTAAGTTTATTTAGTTAAAAGATTTAATTTTTTGAAAACTTTGATTATATGACATAAATATGTATTTTAAATAACAAAAAGTAACTTACTATAAAAACTAAAAAAATAAATAAAAAACTTTTAAGTTTAAAATTAAACTTATTATAGAAAATATAGTAAAACAACTTTTTAATAAAATATATTTTATATACTTACAAAATATATTTATAAATACTTTCTAGGTATTTTTTTTATTTTATTTATGATTAAATTATTAAGAAATAAGTGATAAGATGATTATTCAAATTATTGATTTATATGAAAAAGATAATAGAAATTTAGCAAAATATTTATCTAAAAAATATTCAATAGTTTTTTGGATATATCTTATTTTACAAATAACTATAAAAAAGAAATACTTGATAACTATAGTTCATTTATTTTAAATAATCAAGATTTTATTATAACTAGTTCAACGTCTAAACTAATTTATTCCTCTTTTTATAATAGAGATTATTTAATTTGATTAGATAAAGAGAAAATTATTAATAATATTAAAATTAAAAAATCTAACTCAATGTAAAAGGAATTTATAATAGCTAAATTTTTTAAAACAATTATTGATTCAAATTTAAAATTAAAAGAGCAAATAAAATATTTTTAAGTATTATGGAGAAAAACAATTATGATTACATACAAGGGAAAAATAAGTAGATTTATTTATAAAGGAGAAAATGGATATGCAATAGCTATTTTTATTTTATTTAATAATGAAAAAAAATCTATTACTTTAACTGGACCGATTTCTTTAATGAAAATGCAAGTTATTTATGAAGTAACAGGAGAAGAAGTTGAAGATATAAGAAGAAATCAAAAAAATTTCTCAGTTAAAAGTTTTACACAAGTTAAGCATTTTGATAGAGAGGGATTAATAAAATATTTAAGTTCTCCAACTTTTCCAACTGTAGGTAAAAGGCTTGCAGAAAATATTGTTGATTATTTTAAAGAAGATATTTTTAAAAAAATACTTGAAAATAAGTCAGAACTTTTAAAAATTAAAGATATGACAGAGTCAAAAGCAGAAATTATTTTTGATGTAGTTTGTTCAAAATTTGGCGATAGCAAAATACTTGATATATTTATTAAAAATAGTTTAAAAATGGAGTTTTTAAACTTGTTGCAAAGAGAATTTGAAGATTCAAATATTATTGAAGATATTTTAAGAAGAGATTTCTATAATTATGCAAATGAAAATAAATTACAACCTTTTTTTGAAATTGATAGAGTAGCTTTAACTTTTGGCATAGAAGAAAATGATGAAAAAAGAATTTCATGATATGCTAGTGAATATGTAAAAGAAATTTTATTTAAAGAAGGCAATACATATACTTCTTTAGAAGAGTTAATAAAAAAATTAAAACAGCAATTTAATTTATCTGAAAAAGAACTTTATAATAAATTGCTTTTTGCTAAAAATGAGAAAATACTTTATTTCAAAAATGAAAAAATTTATACTAAAGAAAGTTATGAAGATGAACAATATATTGCAAAAGAATTATGCAATCTTTCTAATAAATCAAATTCTCTTTTAAAAGAATTTAATTTTGAAGAAAAAATTAAGGAAGTAGAAAAGTTTATTTCCTCTAGAACAGAAATTGAGAATTTTAAATATAATGATGAGCAAATTGAAGCAATAAAAAATTTTATTAATAATGATGTTTCAATTATTACTGGAGGTCCAGGAACTGGTAAAACAACAGTTATTACAGGAATTATAAAAATTTATGAGTTGCTTTATAATGATTCAAATTTTGCCATCACTGCACCAACTGGAAGAGCTGCAGGAAAAATAAAAGATGATTCTGGATATAAAACTTCAACAATTCATAGACTATTGCAATACTCTGGAAATGATATATTTGAAGCTAATGAAGATAAGCCAATTTATAAAAATTTAGTTATTATTGATGAATGTTCAATGATTGATAATCATTTATTTGCTTCACTTTTAAAAGGAGTAAAAGGAATTAAAAAAATTTTATTAGTTGGAGATATTGAACAATTACCAAGTGTAAGTTATGGTAATTTATATCAGGATTTAATTGAATGTAATCAGTTTAAAACTACAAAACTTATTAAAAATAATAGACAAAAAACTAATAAGGGTGAATTAAATTCAATAATTGAAATTTCTAATGCCATTAAAAATGAAACTGTTAAAGATTTTGATTTTGAAAACTCTACAAATGTAAATTTTGTATTTTCAAAAGATTATAATGAAATAATTAATGTTTTAAAAGAAACTTATTTAAATTTGAATCCGTCAAAATTAGAAGAACAGTTAAATGAAATTCAAATTATAGCTCCAATGTATAAAGATCAATTAGGAATTGATAATATAAATAGTATTATTCAGAATTTAATTAATCCTGTAACTTCAAAAGTATATAAGAGATTTGATGCTGAATTTAGAGTAAATGATAAAGTAATGTATATTGAAAATGATCCAATTTTAGAACTTTCAAATGGAGATATTGGATATATAAAGGAATTAAATTTTATTGGAGATAAATTAAAAACAGCTAAATTAGTTTTCAATGAGCGTTTAGTTGAAATGGGGAATAGTTCATTTCAAAAAATTAAATTAAGTTATGCTTGTTCTATTCATAAAACACAAGGAAGTGAATATAAAAATACTATTTTGGTTTTAGATGGGAATAATAAAGTATCAAATTTTATTTTGAATAAAAAAATGCTTTATACAGCAATTACTAGGGCAAAAGAACAATTAATTATTATTTCAGATAATAATTTATTTGTAAAATCATGCTATAAAAATGGAAAAAAAAGATTAACTACGTTAAAAGAGGTTATAATTTCATTGATTATTAAATAATAATTTATATATAATAAGAAGGAGGCAAAAAAATGAAACATAAGAATACGTATATAATTGCCATAATTATAACTGTATTGCTTGCAACAGCATTTATAGTTGCAGGATCATTTTACAGTTTAATCGATGTAACAAAAATTTTAGAAAATAAATTATCAGAAAATAATAAAGATTCTTGAACTAATATTCAAGGACACGATTTTGAAGTACTGAAAACAACAATTAAAAATCCTATATCATTATCATTTTTTTTATTTGGTATAGGGGGAATTGATGAACTTAAGTCAACTTCAGAACCATTTAAACTTATAGTTTTTACAATAACTTCAATTATTATCATTCCAACTTTATTAATTGTATTTTTTCTTTATATGTCAGTAATAGTAATATTATTTTCAATTCAATTTATGAAAAGAAATTCAGAAGTAAATAAATTCAAAAATGTTGGTAAATTTGGTATGTATGTTTCATTTATTTTAACATTTTTATTTGCTTTTATAGGAATTATCATATTTTGTTCAGTTCAAAAAAGTCTTCATAAAAACTATCAAGGTTTTGAAAATTATGACTCATTTTCAATTATGACTTTCTTAATATATTTATCAAAAGGAACAGTTTTTAATTGAGAAAAAAACGGATTGTTAAATGATTCAAGTATTATTACAACATTAAATGTGGGTTTAGTTTTTTTATTTATTTTATTTCCAATATCTTCTATTTGTTTAATAGTATTTTCATCAATGTATATTGCAATTTTTATTGAAAAAAAAGATAATAGATCTTCAAAATTCTTTAATTGATTAAAAAATATTAGAATTGATTCATTAAAGGAATATATTCAATTAAATATTAGAAGTCCTTGAATATGAATATTGTCAATAACTTTTGTTTTTACAATAATAATTCATGGATTTATACATCCTTATACAAACATAACACAAATTTTAATTACTCTAGTTAGCATTTTAATTATACCAATTGCATTTTCACCAATGATAATTGGCTATATTATGGCTAAAAAAATAAAGAGATTTAATTATAATAGATTAATGTTTATTCAAATCTTATTATTAACATTAATAATTTTCTTAATTCAATTAAATACATCAATTTTTTTAAAAGATTATATGTTCAAATTTCCTTGATTAAGCGCCTTTTTACCACTTATTACTTGTACTTTATCATTGTTTGCAACGTTTGGATTTATTAAATTTTCTGACAAATAATACGAATGTATTATTTTTTTTTGTTTAAAACTCAAGGAAATGACTTAAAATATATTTGTTAGGAGTTAAAGTATGATTTTAAAAAATGCAAAAATAGTTTTAGAAACTGAAATTATTGAAAATGGATGATTAGAATTAGAAGGCAAAAAAATTAAATCAATTAATCAAGGAAATACTAATTTGAATGGTATTGATTTAAAGGGTAATTGATTAATGCCAGGATTTATTGACTGTCATGTTCATGGAGGTTATGGTGTTGATTTTGAAAGTGGAACAGTTGAAGCTTTTGAAAAATTTTCAAAAAATGTAGCAATTGAAGGTATTACAAGTTATGTTCAAGGAAGTGTAACAAATTCAAAAGAAAACAATCAAAAATATCTTCGTGAATTTTCTCAATTTATGAAAAAAGAACCTATTGGTTCTAAATGTTTAGGATTGCACTTAGAAGGACCTTTTATTTCAGAAGAGAAAAAAGGAGCTCATGAAGTTTCTTTATTAGAAAAACCAAATATTGATTCATTAAAAGAACTAATAAAAGAGTCAAATGACAATATTAGAATTGTAACTTATGCAGCTGATTTACAAGATGGTAGTTTTACAAAATATATGTTAGAAAATAATATTTTACCAAGTGTTGGACATACAAACATGAAATTTGATCAATGCTATAAAGATTATGAAGTAGGTTTTAGACATGTAACTCACTTATTTAATGGAATGAGTGGGGTGAGTCAATATGAACCTGGTCTTGCAACATTTAGTTTATATCAAGACGATATTTTATGTGAAGTAATAACAGATGGAATACATATTGAAAAAGATACTTTAAAATTAATTTATAAAGTTAAAGGTTCAAGTGGTATTTGTATTATTACTGATGCAATGAATGCAAAAGGTTTACCAGATGGTGAATATAAATTAGGTAATTTAGAAGTTATTAAAAAGGGTATGAAAGTTTCTTTAAAAATTAGTGGAGTATTAGCAGGAGCTGGAGCAACTTATGATTATAATGTTAGAACAATGCTTGAAGCAAATCCTAAAATTAAAATGACAGATTTAATTAAAATGACTTCAATTAATATTGCAAAGCAATTAAAAATATTTGCTCAAAGAGGAAGCATTGATAAATCTAAGTTTGCAGATTTAGTAGTTTTAAACAAAGACATGCAAGTTTTAAAAACAATAGTAGAGGGAAAAATAGTATATGAAAAATAAAATTAATCCTAGAAGTTTCACAATGATAAAATTTTTGTTAACTTTAGGTTTAATTTTTAATTATTCAGTTTCATTAGTATCAGTTATTGATATTTTTAAAGGTAAAGATAATAATTTATTATTAAATACAAAAACATATTTAGCTATTCAGTTATTATTATTTATTTCAGCGATTATAAGCATATTAATTTTTTTCTTTATTAGAAGAGATATAAATAAAAAATTAAACTATAAATATAATAAGAAAGAAAAGAAAATAATTTATATTATTTCTTTACTTATAATTTTGATTTTCTTAATCTCTTTAGTTAACTTACTTATGTTTTTATTTTTATTTAAAAATATTATTATATTAATATTTACATTGCTAATAATTCAATTATTAATAGGAGTTGCAGTTTCAATTTTAGAAAGTTATTCAAGACTTAAAGAACAAGCTTTAGTTAATAAAATATGATTTAGTGATGAAGAAAGTGCAAATAAAGTTTCTAAAAATAAAACAAAAGTTTTAGAAAAAAAAGATGATTTTAACCCATTTATGGAGGACAATAATGATTAAATTTGGAACTATAGGAACTTCTTTAATTACAGAGAGTTTTATTCAATCTGCAATTAAAAATCCAAACTGTAAAATAGTTTGTTGTTATTCAAGAAATAAGACAAAAGCACAAAATATTATTAGAGAAAATAAGCTTTATGCAAAAGCTGTTGACAATTTTGATCAAATGTTAGATGAAATTGATGCTGTTTATATTGCTTCACCAAATGGTTTACACTATGAACAAGCAAAATATTTTTTAACTCAACAAAAACATGTTTTACTTGAAAAACCTTTAACTCTTTTATTTGATCAAGCAGTTGAATTATTTGAGATTGCTAAAAAAAATAATGTCTTTTTAATGGAAGCATATAAAACTTTTCATTGTCCACAATTTTCACATTTATTTGAGTTTGTAAAAAATTATCAACCGTTTATAGCAAATTTAAATTTAAATAAATATTCTTCAAGAATGGAAAAAATCAAATTAGGTCAGTTTGATTCTGTATTTGATGCAAATCTTGGAAAAGGATCAACTTATGATATTTTGATTTATCCAGTTGAATTAAGTATCTCTTTATTTGGACCAGTTATTGAAGTAAAAGCTATGGGTCAGAAATTGGCAAATGGAAGTGGAATGAGCGATTGTGTTCTTTTAAGACATGAAAGTGATGTTCTTACAAATATTGTATGTAGTAAAGTAAGTGCTGGAAGAATTGAAAATGAATTACTCTCTGATATAGCAACATTAACTTTTAAAAATGTTATACAATTAGAAGAGATTAGTTTATATAATCATACAAATTCAGATGAAGTTCAATTAATTTATAAATCAAATAATGACAAAGATTTATTTGAATATGAAATTTCTGTATTTTTAAAAATGATATATGAAAATGATTTTTACTTAAGAGATTATTTACTAGATATTAGTTGTGAAACAGTTCGAGTTTTAAACTTAGTTGAAAAAGATCAAGAAAAATTAGGAGATAACTAAAATGAAATTAAATAGATATATAGATCATACTTTATTAAAAGCAGATGCTCAAAAAAAGGAAATTGAAAAATTATGTAATGAAGCTAAAGAATGGGATTTTGTAACTGTTTGTATAAATCCATGTCACATTAGTTATGCAAAAGAGTTATTAAAAGATACAAATGTAGGTATTACAACTGTTGTAGGTTTTCCTTTAGGAGCAACAACAAGTGAAGTAAAAGTTTTTGAAACAAAACAAGCAATTGAAAATGGAGCAACTGAAATTGATATGGTTATTAATATTGGTGCAGTAAAAGATGCTAATTGAGATTTAGTTTTAAATGATATGAAAGCTGTAAAAAAAGCAGCTTCAAAAAACTGTGTTAAAGTTATTTTAGAAAATTGTTTATTAACAAAAGAAGAAATTGTTAAATGCTGTGAATTAGCTTTAGAAGCTAAATTGGAATTTGTAAAAACTTCAACAGGATTTTCAACATCAGGAGCTAACTTAGAAGATGTTGCTTTAATGAAATCAATTGTTCAAGATAAAGCAAAAGTAAAAGCAGCTGGAGGAGTTAGAGCTTTTGAAGATGCAATTAAAATGATTGAAAATGGAGCTCAAAGATTAGGTATAAGTGGGGGAGTTGCAATTATAAAAGGTGAAGAGCATAAAAATGGATATTAAAATATTTGAATAAATTTTTAAAATTACTTTAAAAGTAATATAATAATAAAATATTTAACGTCAACATAAGTTGACGTTTTTAATTTAAATATTTACTTCAATATTGCTTAAATTTGGTTAATTCAAATTAATTAATATGGTCATCACTCTCTTAATATTTCCCAGAAGGTTCCCCCTATAGAGGGAACGTTTTTTTTTTTTTTTATCATTTTTTATTTATTCTAATTCTATCATTATTATAAAAATCTAATCATGCTCATGCTATTTTTAAGCATTGATTGATGTTTTCAATATGACATGTTCTTATAGTTTCATCTTTTAAACGACTATGAAAACTTTCATGCTTGCCATTATGATGAGGTGTTCCTGGTTTTGAATAACTTCTAATGATTTGCAAATCATTACATAAATTTATGTAGTTTTCAGAAGTATATTGATTTCCATTATCTGAATGTAATAATATTGGACCTAAATATTTTTTATTTTTATATGCCATTTTTACAGCTTCAAGCACAATTTTTTTTTTTTTTTTGATTATCTATTCTTTTAGATTTTCCTATTATTTCTCCAGTTAAATTATCTTGAACTGTGCAAATATAACCTTTTTTTGTTTTAACTGAAAATTGATTTATGTCACTAGTTCAAATGTTTTCAAATCCCATTTCTTTTGCTTCTTTAAGATAATTTTTTCTAATAGTTTCTTTATATTTTTTAATTTCATGTTTAGTTTGTTTCTTAATATAATATGCAATATGATTAAATTTTTTAAATATACGTTCTAATTTTTTGTGATTTATCCTAAAAGGGTCAATATAATTCAATTTAAAATATAAAGATCATCTTTTAGCACTATAAGCACTAAGAAAATTATTTTTTTCAATTTCTGAAATCACTAAATTCATAATTCTTGTATCATTGAGGAAATTCATTAAAGTTTTATTTTCTTTATATGTTGATGTTCTATTGATATTTAAAATTTTGCAAATTATTGTTCAATTATATTTCGTATTTATTAATAATTCCTGAATTATTTCTTTTTGGTTTCGCCCTTGGAGGCTCATTGCTTTTTTAAAATATTATTCTCCTTAATTAATTCTTTATTATAGTCGAATAGAACTCCTATAAACAAATCATTTGCCTTTTGAGATATGCTGTAATCTATTTTATAAGGCAAGCGAGTTTTTGCTTCACTTATCTTTGCATTTTTATATTTGTTAATTATTGTTCCAATTGATCCAGTAGTTGAGTTAAATTTTAATGCTATTTCTTTTAGAGAATACCAATTCAAACTTAATTCAATAATTTTTTCTTTTTCTTCTTGAGTTCATTTTCTAAACTTTTGTCCTTTTTTAGCCATATATTTTTCCTTTCTATTATTATATAAAAGTGTCTCCTAAAATGGGGGAACCTTCAATTTATTTTTCCGGGTTTAAGCATTGACTTTTTTTTTTTTTTTTACAATCATACATATCAACTTGAATTATTTGTTTGTTTTATAAAAGTCTTAAAAAAGGAGGAAAATATGAAAAAGTTATTAAGTGTATTGGCAACAGTAGGGGTTGTTGCTTCATCAACTGTTAGTGTTGTTGCGTGTAGTGCAAAATCTGACAATAAACCAGAATAATCTAAAAAAGATATTGCTCAGGTTGTTCGAAATTTTGAACAGGATGTGGCAAAGATATGATCAGAGCATTATGAAAAGGAAGTTGCAAGTAATTTGATTACTGTAGAAGATGTAAAAAATGATTATAAATTTTTGAATAAAGAAAATATTCAGAAATTCTCAAAATCAGAGAATAAATTCACAGTTGAACATAAAAAACATTTGACTAGTGATGTTGAGAAATTATTTCAAATTAAGTTGTTAAAACAGAAATTAAATGAGTTAAAAAAAGTTAATGAATATAAAATTATTTTAGATGAGATGGATTCTGTTTTTGAACATGTTGAGTTGCTTTTTAATAATAATTTTGAAATAAATTCAGGAGAAGTGGTTGAGGGAAGTTATATAGGTAATGTGGTAGTGGATTATAATATTGTGACTAACTATAAAGGGCTTAATGATGTTGAGAAGTTTAAACAATCAGGAACATTGAAGTATACTTCAACAGAAAGTGAGTCATTTAAAAAAGTAGGGGATGTGATGTATAAAAATATTGCAAAGGATATGTTTACTTCACAAGAAACACAAAAGTATGTGAATTTGAAATGAAGTGATATTAAAGGAGAAAAACAAGATTATGAAGCTTTTGTAAATTCAAATGCTGAGTTGAAAAAGTATTATAATGATAGTGAAAATTTTAATCAGGCTTTATTGAAGTTACTTAAAGATAAGTATTTTAAACTTGCTTTTCCAACATTAGATATTAGTTATAGTAAAAGAAGTATATATAGATCAAATGATTTTTTAGTAGAGAATAAAGAGTATTTGATTATGAATAATTTTGATAAAGAAAATGCTATAAAGTTAAAAGAAGGTCAAGATACAGAAACTATATCAAAAATTCTTTTAGGTGATGAAGGGCTAATAAAAGAAACTTTGAAGTCACAAGTATTTAATTCAAGAGCTTTGCAAAAAAATAGAAAGAAATATAGTTCTGTTCAAGATGAGTTTTTAAATAAGTTTTCAACTTCTGTAGAAGTTGAAAAGTATAAGGTAACTGATAGTTACTATGATTTAGCAGAGGCTATGGGATATGTTGATTTTGTTGCTCCTGTTATTGGAATTGGAGTAGCAGGGGGAAGTTCTTATCATCATGAGTTGCCTGATTTTAAGTTGGCAATTTCTTATTCAATGAATGGTGAAAATGATGAGATTAGTGAGAGTTTTATAGAATTATCATTGAAATTGTTTGGTGTTTATAAAGAACTTTGAGCTCCTAAAGAAATAATCAATAGTCAATATTTATTATTTAAAATTAGTTATCAAAAAAGAGATAGTATTTGAAAATATATAAAAAATAATTTAAAAGATAGAAGCGTTAAAGAAGTAAAAAGTATCTTGCATAATTATGAACAGTTTTATTTTATAGAGTTGGAGAGAAGTTTGAGTTTATTGGATATGACAAGAAATGTTTTTAAAAGTTCTAATATTTTATATTTACTAAATACTGATAAAAAAGATAGCTTTGAATTTAATAACTTACTATTTAGATCAGCTAATGATAACGGATTCTTTAAGGTATATAGTAATAGTTCAAGTAATAATTTTTTTGCAAATATTAATTATTTGACATTTAGTTTATTTGGAATAGTAGAAATGAATATTTATTTTGAACAAAAAAACAAGTTTAATGATGTTATTATCTTTTAAAATAACTTTATAAAGAATTAAAAAATATAAGTTATAAAACTTATATTTTTTTTAATTACTAAAAAAATAACTCTTAATATTTCCCACAACTATTATAATATGCTACTTTATATTTATTCTTAATTTTGTTATAATAAATGTAATTAAACCTTAGGGGAGAAAAAATATGCAAGTAAAAAAAATTATAGCTAAAAATTTCTTAAATCTAGGAGAACAAACTTATATTTTTAATGATGAACAAATTTTAACAAATGGTATATATAATGATGCAAATTAATTTTTAATAATAAATGATTTAATAAATGGTTTATGACTTAATTCAACTATGAGTTTTGAAAAATATTATCCAAAATTTGCAAAAAAATTAAAAGGAAAAGATATGAATTTTCAAATTGATGCATTATTTGTATTAACAGATGAAGAATTAGATCAATTTAATACAATTCTTAGAAGTCTAGGGATTTTAAGACCTTACAAATCAAGAGCAGATTATTATTCAATTAAATGTATCTTTCCATTTATTTTCCCAATAATTACTATAGTTCCTGCAGAATTTGAAAATGAAAAAACAATAGGGGTTGGAAATCACTATGAAAAATTCTTTAAAACAAATTTAAATAAAAGAGATATTTTAGTAGCAATGGGTATTTTTGCTGTTGGAAAAATTAGAGAAAAGTATTTTGAATTTAAAGATATTGAAGTAAGTGAAGAAGATAAATTAACTTATAGAAATTTTTTAGATGTAATTAAAGCAACATATCAATATGATGAAGAGTTTATTAAAAAATTTAGTCAAGCCATTTATAACATCGATGATGGAGATATTATAAATTATGCTGATGAATATGAATTCTTTTTAAAAAATAAATACTTTAATGACTTTTTAGATACAATTCCTTTATTTAGAGAAGAAGAAATATTTAGAGATTATTTTTCAAAACTTTTATATGATATTTACTTGGTAGATATTAAATGAATCTATTCTGTTAGATCTTTAAACAATATTGTTGAACTTAGACAAAATATATTTGATAATTATTGTGAAAATACATATTATTCAGAAGAATTAATTAACTTTTTTAATATTAAATTTAAGTTAAATAAAAAAATGTTTAATTATATTGCTCCTACAAATCAATTTAGAAGAAATTTAAATATGGATAAGACTCTTATTTATAAAGATGAACCAAAAATAACATCAATATTTGAAAAAGGAGCAGTAGATCCAAAAATTATTAGACCAAAAGAAGTTAAAACATTTAAAACAAGAAGAAGATAAATTATAGATAAATAACTAGGAACTGTTGTTCATATTTTATCTATTTTTTTATGGAGAGTTATTATGGCAGAAATTAAAGAAACAGATTTATTAACTAATCTTGTTAATATACAAGAACTGTACAAAAATGCAAGAAATACAAAAATTTCAAATGAAGAAGCAAAAAAATTCATTGACTCAATTTTTGACAATTATTTTTTAGATAATGATAATATAAATTTTTTACTTAAAAATAATTATAATTTTTTTTCATTTGATGATGAATAGTTGTTTTTTTGTTTAAGTGGTTCTAAATTTGAGAAATGCTGTAATTTAGCACTAGAAAAAAAGAAAACTGACAATTACATTCCATTTCTTAAAGCTATTATTAAATCTGAAAAATATAAAGATTATTTACAATTTTCTTCAAAGTTATTTGAAAAGATATATATAAAATTAGCTAAAAATGAAAAATGTAATTTACCATATTGTGAAAATAGTGCAATTGAAAATTCATTATATAATATAAACTTTGATCAAGATGAATATGTTTCAACAAATAAAAGAAATATATTCGACAATTATTATCAAATGGTTTTATCATTTTTTAAAAAAGTGGAAAATAATCAGTTTAAATTTTTTGGGTTTTGTGAAGAACATGACAATCAAATTAAAGATATTAAAATAACAATAAATAGTGTAGATAAAGATATTTTAATTTTAAATTTTGTCACTATAGTTTATAAATTATTTATATCAAGAGTTCAATTAGAGGCTTTAAAAGAAGAGTTTAGAATTTATTTTAATTCTATAGATGAAGAGAATGTAAGGATTTTATTTATATATAATCTAAAAAAAATATCTAATCATGTAGCTTCATTATTAGATTTTTACAGTTTTTTTATTGAAGCTTTAAAAGGTGATTCAATGAATTATGAAATTATTAAGTTTACTTTATCTAAAACAAATAATTTCAAAATTAAAGATGTTTTTCAGCCTCAAATTACACCAGAAAATTTTAATGTTATTAACTCAATTAATAATATTTTTCTTACAGAAAAATTTGCAACTATAATTATGCAAGAAGATAAAAAAAACTCATTTATAACAATGGTTTTTAATAAAAAAAATAAAAATGTTAAAGACTTTTTTGATCAATATTTAAAAGTTATTAAGAAAAATAGCAAAAGTGAAGAAACATTTGTTTCAAATTGTTCTTTAATTTTAGCTGACAATATTATATATAGTAAAAAATGATTTGATAAATTAGAAGAACAAGAAAAAAGTTTTTACTCTGCTTTAAATAAATTTAGATTTGAACATCCAAATATGGGTCAAGAATATTTAAAAATGAAATTTTTTGCAGGTTTTAATAAAGGTAATAATTTTTTTTAAAAGTTACTTTTATATATTATTACTTAATTTAAAAATGCTGCTTTATTAGCAGCATTTTTAAATATTATATAGAATGTTCTCAATCTATATTATTTTCTTCATCTTTACTTTTTTTATAACAACTATCGCATACAAAAATAGCTACTTCATCTTTAATATTTTCATCATAAATATAGATTCTTTTTTTATCCATAAAATTTAAATCATTGTTACAACCAGTATTTTGACATTGTTCTTTCATATTCTCACTCCTTATTAATATTTTACTTAATATTGATAAAAAAGATAGTTAGATATGTTTTAAAAAATAAATATATTTTTCTTTATATAAAAAAATACGATAATAAATAGTATTTTAAAAATTACTTGTTTTTAATATAACATAGTCGACTTTTTTAATATCATTTAATGTTTTTCCCCCTGAATATGAAATAGATGATTGTAAATCTTCTTGCATTTCTTTGTAGGTTTCCATTAATTTTCCTCTTACTTTAATTAATTCTTTTTTTCCTTCAACATATATTTTTTCACCTTTATTATATTCACTTGCACTTCCATAATATTCTTTAAATAATTCTCCATCAACAGTAACATTTTTTCCTGGTGATTCTTCATGAGCTGCAAATAAACTACCAACCATACAAATAGTTGCTCCAAATCTTATTGATTTTGCAATATCACCATTAACTCTTAAACCACCATCAGCAATAATTGGTTTGTTAGCAGCTTTACTACATCATTTAATTGCACCAAGTTGTCATCCACCAGTTCCAAAACCAGTTTTTAGTTTAGTAATACATACTTTACCAGGTCCAACTCCAACTTTAGTTGCATCAGCACCTCAAAATTCTAAATCTCTTACTGCATGAGGTGTTCCAACATTTCCTGCAATTATAAAAGTCTTATTTTCTAAATGTTTTCTAATATGTTCAATCATATTTTTAACACTTAATGAGTGTCCATGAGCAATATCAATTGTTATATAATCTGGAATTATATTTTCTTTTGCAAGTTTTTCAATAAGTATATAATCTTCTTTTTTAACTCCAACACTAATTGATGAAATTAATTTTTTTTCCTTCATTTTTTTTGTAAATAAAAATGAGTCAACATTAAACCTATGCATTACATAAAAATGTCCTTCTTTTGCAAGCTTTTCACATAATTCTTCATTAATAACTGAAGCCATGTTTGCTGGCATAACTGGCATTTTAAATGTATATTTTCCAAGTTTTACTTCTGTGTTACATTCACTTCTTGAATTTACTACACACATACTTGGTATAAGTTGTATATCTTCATAGTCAAAAGCGTACATTTATATTTCTCCTTATGTCCTAAAAAATTATAGCAATAAAATATAAATAAATAATTTTTTTAGGTTATTTATTTAAAAGTTTTTAGCTGCCTTAATTATTTGATCTGCTATTGTATCTATTGCTTCATCATGATTTGTTGTTGAAATTGGAGCAATTTTTGTTCCTGCAAACAAAATAGGTTCTTTTACTGTTGCTCCAACAAATTCTCATGTTCCTTTTAAAAATTCTGTGTGATTTCCTCATAGATATCATCCAAAAGGTGCTCCTTGTGTAGTTAAAATTTGAACAGTTAAGTGTTCTAATAATCCTTTAGCATCTCCTTTTTTAACATATTTATATGAGAAAGTTTGATCTGCTAATAAAATATGATCTAAATAATTTTTAATTAACCCTGAAACATTAAAATTATTCATTGGACTTGAAATAACTATTTTATCTACTTCTTTTAATTGATTAATATATTTTAAAGCATCGTTTTCATTAAAATATACTCCAAAGTTTTCTCTTGATAGAGTTTTGTGAGCCATTTCTTCTTTATTTAAGTCTAAATTAATTATTTCATCATTTGGATTTAAAGTTTTATATTCTTTAATAAATCTGTTTGTTAAAGCTAATGAAAATGATTTTTCAACAGGACTAACAGTTCCTGTAATTACTAACACTTTTTTTGACATATTTTTTCCTCCTTGTCATCAGTTTAATTTTATATTTAAATTATTAAAAATAATTTTTTAATTTTAATAATTTAAATATAAAATGAATAAAAGAGGTATAAAATGGAAAAAGTTACAATAATTATCATTGCTGGGGGAAGTGCTGGGGGCAAAACAACTGTAGCACAAACAATAGCAAATGAAATTTTTATGAACAAAGATGTAGTGCATTTATCAATGGATAGTTATTATAAAGATTTTAGTGATTTATCTTTTGAAGAAAAACAAACCTTAAATTTTGATCATCCCAATTCATTAGATATAGAATTACTTTGTAAACATTTAGATGATTTAAAGCAATTTAAATCTATTCAAGTGCCAGTTTATGATTTTAAAACTCACTCACAAAAAAATGAATTTGTTAAAATAAATGCTTCAAATGTTGTCATTTTAGATGGAATTCTTTCTTTACATATTGAAGAAATCAGAAAAAGAGGAGATATTAAATTATTTATCAGAACAGATGATGATATAAGATTTATTAGAAGACTTTTAAGAGATGTAAATGAAAGAGGCAGAAAGCTAGATGATGTTGTTAATCAGTATGTCAATACTGTAAAACCTATGCACAAATTCTTTGTAGAACCATCTATAGATTATGCTGATTTGATTATTCCTTATTATGAAGGCAATAATATTGCAATTGATATGATTGCTTCAAAAATAAGTAGTTTGTTAAAAAAATAAAATCATTAACCATTATTATATAAAGAAAATGAGTTGACAAACTCATTTTTTTGATAAAACTTTTCTTATATTTAATGTTTTTTTCATAAAAATCACAAAAAAAAGAATAAAAATCCCATAAATAAAGGGTTTTTTAAATAAAATTGACATTAAATATTTAAATGTGATATATTTATTTTAAATGGAATATGAGGTAAAAGTATGAATGAAAATAATAAAGATTTATCTTATACAGAAGATAGTATTCAAATTTTAGAAGGTTTAGAAGCTGTTAGGAAAAGACCAGGGATGTATATTGGATCAACTGATTCAAGAGGACTTCACCATCTAGTTTGAGAAATTGTAGATAATTCAATTGATGAAGCGTTAGCAGGTATTTGTACTGAAATTAATGTTTTAATTGAAAAAGATGGTTCAGTAACTGTAAAAGATAATGGTAGAGGAGTTCCGATTGGTAGTTACAAAGGTACAAAACAATCAACTCCTGAAATAATATTTTCAGTTTTACATGCTGGGGGTAAATTTGGAGGAGATGGTTATAAAACTTCAGGGGGACTTCACGGTGTAGGTTCTTCAGTTGTAAATGCACTTTCAAGTAAATTTAAAGTAACCATTTACAGAGATGGTCTTATATCTAAAATTAAATTTGCAAATGGTGGTAAATTAGTACAACCTTTAAAACAAATTGGAACAAGTAAGCAAAATGGAACAGTTGTAAATTTTTTACCAGATGAAATAATGTTTTCTACAACTAAATTTTCTTTTTCTACAATTAGTGAAAGATTAAAAGAATCAGCACTATTAAACTCAGGACTTAAGTTAACACTTAAAGATAATAGAAGTGATAAATATGTTGAATATATTTATGAAAATGGTTTGACAGAATTTGTAAATGAACTTAAAGGATCACAAAAATCTTTATGTTCTCCAATTCTTTTAAAAGGAAGTGAACAAAATATTGATGTTGAGATTGCTTTGACATATACAACAGATTTTTCAGAAACAGTTTTAGGTTTTGCAAATAATGTTAAAACAAGTGATGGGGGAACTCATTTAACAGGTTTTAGAATAGGTTTAGTAAAAGCTTTAAATGAATATGGAAGAACAGAAAATATCTTAAAAGAAAAAGATAAAAGATTAGATTCATCTGATATTAAAGAAGGTTTAATTGCCATTGTTACTGTTAAAATTCCTGAGAATTTAATTCAATATGAAGGTCAAACAAAAGGTAAATTAGGAACAAGTGAAGCAAGAACTGCTTGTGAAAAAGTTACAGAACAAAATATTAGTTTTTGATTGCAAGAAAATAAAACAATAGCTATTTCTATTATTGAAAAAGCTCTTTTAGCAAGAAAAGCAAAAGAAGAAGCAAGAAAAGCAAGACAAGCTGTTAGAGATCAAAAATCAAAATTTAAATCAAGAAATATGCTTGGTAAATTAACTCCAGCACAAGGTAAGAATAAAGAAGAAAATGAATTATTTTTAGTCGAAGGAGATTCAGCTGGGGGAAGTGCAAAATCTGGAAGAGATAGAAAATTTCAAGCTATTTTACCTTTAAGAGGTAAAGTTATTAATGCTGAAAAAACTAAATTAATAGATTTATTAAAAAATGAAGAGATAACAACAATTATTAATGCAATTGGTGCAGGTATTGGAAGTGATTTTGATTTAAGTGATTCAAATTATGGAAAAATAATTTTAATGACAGATGCTGATACTGATGGTGCACATATTCAAACATTATTGCTGACTTTCTTTTATCGTTATATGAAAGAATTAATAATAAATAAAAATATTTTCATAGCTATGCCACCTTTATTTAAAGTTACAACAGGTTCAAATAAAAAAGATTTTATTTATTTATGAACAGAAGATGAATTAACAAGTTTTATGAAAAAGACCAAATCAAAAGTAGAAATTCAAAGATATAAAGGATTAGGAGAAATGAACGCTGATCAACTTTGAGAAACAACAATGGATCCAGAACATAGAAAGTTAATTCAAGTTACAATTGATGATGCACTTGCTGCAGAAAATTCATTTAGAACTTTAATGGGAGATAATTCTGAAAAAAGAAAAGAATGAATTGAAGAAAATGTAAAATTCACACTTGAAGAAAAAGTTGAATTTATTTAATCAATAATAAACTTTTTAAAGACGTGATAATAATATGACAAATAAATTAAATTTAAATCAAAAGGTAGAAATTATTTTAAGTAAGTTTTAAAAACACAATAAAATAAATAAAGATATTAAAAGATATAAATACCATGAAAAATCTAATTGATTTCATTAATACAGAAATTAGTGAAATCAATTTTGAAATATATTAGGAGGAAAATATAATGGCAGTTAAAGATGAAAAGGGAATTATTAATTTTGCACTTGAGGAACTGATGGGTGATCGTTTTGGAAGATATGCTAAATATATTATCCAAGAAAGAGCTTTACCTGATGTTAGAGATGGTTTAAAACCAGTACAAAGACGTATTTTATTTACAATGAATGAAATTAATTTAACTCATGACAAAGCATATAAAAAATCAGCTCGTGTGGTTGGGGATGTAATTGGTAAATATCACCCTCATGGAGATACTTCTGTTTATGATGCTCTTGTTCGTATGAGTCAACATTGAAAGTTAAATATTCCCTTAGTCGATATGCATGGTAATAATGGATCAATTGATGGAGATAGTGCAGCTGCAATGCGTTATACTGAAACAAGACTTGCAAAAATATCAAGTACTATCTTAGCTGATCTACAAAAAAATACTGTTTTATTTGCTCCAAACTATGATGATTCAGAAAAAGAACCAACTGTTTTACCTGGATATTTTCCAAATATTTTAGTTAATGGAGCAACTGGTATTGCTGCAGGATATGCAACAAATATGCCTCCACACAATATTATTGAAGTAATTGATGCAGTTATTGCAACAATTAAAAATCCAAAAATTAAATTGTCAGATATTTTAAAAATTATTAAAGGTCCAGATTTTCCAACTGGTGGAATAGTAATGGGTCAAGAAGGAATTGAATCTGCATTTGAAACAGGAAAAGGAAGAGTTATTCTTCAATCAAAAATGCACAGAGAAGAAGACAATATTATTATTGACGAAATTCCTTATGAGATTGTTAAACAAGATCTTGTTAGAAAAATAGGAGATGTTGTTGATGCAAATACACAAATTGAAGCAAGAGAAGTTAGAGATGAAACAGATAGAACTGGATTAAGAATTGTAATTGAATTATCTCCAAAAGCTGATTATGAAGTTACAAGAAAATTTTTATTAAAAAATACACCATTACAAATTTCATATAACTATAATAATGTTGTTATTGTTGATAAACAACCAAAGCAATTAGGTATAATTCCAATAATTAATGCTTATATAAAACACTATAAGGAAGTTTTTACAAGAAAAACTCAATATGATTTAGACAAAGCAGAAAAAAGATTAGAAATAATTGATGGTTTAATTAAAGCAATTTCTATTTTAGATGAAGTAATAAAAATTATTAGAAATTCATCAAATAGAAGTGATGCTATTGCTAATTTAATTCAAAAATATGAGTTCACAGAAACACAATCTATTGCTATTGTTGATTTAAGACTTTATAGATTAACTTCAACTGATATTGTTAAATTACAAGAAGAGAAAAAAGAACTTGGGCAATTAATTTCTGAATTTAAATCAATATTAGGAGATATTAAAATTCTTGATTTAAAAATTATTGAAGAATTAACAAAAACAAAAAATGAATTTAAAGTTTCTAGAAGAAGTGAAGTTGTAAGCGAAATTGAAAATATTGATGTAGAAATTAAAAAAACTATTGTGCAAAAAGATTATACAATTTGAATTTCACAAGATGGTTATTTAAAAGCAATTGAAGATTCTCAACTTGGAAAAAACTCAATGGAAGACTTTAAACGTAAACCAAATGATATTTGAATTTCACAAGTACCTGCTTCAAGTTTAGATTTTATTTTGTTAGTATCAAGTGCAGGAACATATTATTCTATTCCTGTTTATAAAATTATTCCAAGTAAATGAAAAGAAACAGGAATGCATATAAATAAAGTTGCAACAATTTCAGGAAATGAAAAAATTCTTGCAGCATTTGTGGTAAAAGAATTTAAAAATGCTAAGCAAGAAATATTATTAGCAACTAAAAAAGGTATGATTAAACGTACTCCAATTGAAGATTTGGAAACAAAGTTATTTTCTAAACCATTTAGAATTATTAAATTACAAAATGAAGATGAACTTGTATCTGCTTCATTAGTAACATCAAAAACAAAAACAGTAACAATGCTTACAAGAAGTGGTTTTGCTGTTAGATATGATATTGCAGAAATTCCTTCTGCAGGTCCAAATGCAAAAGGTGTTAAATCAATAGTTGTTAAAGATGAAGATATTGTTGCAGGTAAAGCATTTACAATTGGAGATATTTTAATAATTACAAATAAAGGTAATGTTAAAAAAATTAAACAAGATCTTGTTCCAATTATGTCAAGACCAAAGCGTGGTGTTAGATTATATCCATGAAATAAAAAACGTGATGAATTTGCAACATTCTTATATAATGTTCAATCAAAAGATATTTTAAATATTTTAGATGAAGAAGATAACTTAACACAGTTAAATATTAAGAACTTTAAATTTGCAGAATTAGAAGATGTACCAGAAGATTTAGATATGTCAGAAATAATAACAAGTACTTTAGAAAAATCATTTATTATCAAAAATGGAGATATACCACCATCACCAAGAAGTGCTGATGAAGAAAATATAAAAATTGTTGAACCTAAGAAAAACACTATAAAGCCTGAAAAAGTAAAAGAAACTAAAAAAGTGGAAATAAAATTAGTTAACAATTCAAAACAGGAAAAAGAAACTTCAAATATTGAAGATGAAGATACAAGTGAACTTAAAATAGATATAGATGATTTAGTTTAATAAATTTTTTAATTATTGTATTTTTATTCCAAAAAATAAAGTTATAAGTTTTTAAAAATAATTAGAGACATTTTAAAAAATAAACAAATTGTTATTAATTAAATTAAGTTCAAAATTATTGCATATTTTATTTAAAAAAGATAATAAGTCATTACAGTAGTGGAATGACTTATTTTTAATAAAAAAGCATTTTGTATATTAAAAAATATAAAAGTGTTTATTTTTTAAATGTATATGTTATATTTAAATAAATTAAAGGAGAAGTAAAAATGCAAACATTAATTGATATTAAAAATATATCAAAAAGTTTTGGGAAAAAAGTTATATTTAAAAATTTTGATCTTAAAATAGAAGAAGGACAAAGGATTGCATTAATGGGAGCTAATGGATGTGGCAAAACAACATTAGTTGAAATGATTGCTCAATTTAGTAAAACTGATTCAGGAGAAATTAAAATAAACTTAGAAAATAATATTAAGCAAGAAATAGGAATTCAATTACAAGAAGGCAATTGACCTACAGGAATTACAGCACAAAATATGCTAGATTTTTATAAGTCTGTATATCCAAAATTTACAAAAGAATGAGAAGAAAAACTTAAAAAAGTTTTTGAAATTGATGAATTTATAAAAAGACCACTTAAAAAATTGAGTGGAGGACAAAGACAAAGATTTAATGCTATGATATCAATTATGAATAATCCAAAAATAATAATTCTTGATGAATTAACAACAGGATTAGATATGGAATTGCAATTTAAAATTATTGATTTTTTTAAAAAAAATACAAAAGAGTTTAAACAAACTTTATTACTAGTTTCACATCATCCTGAAGAAGTTGAAGAAATGTGTGATAGGCTAATTATTATTAAAGATAGCAAAATATGATATGATGATTCAGTTGAAAATACAATTAAAAAACATAAATCAGTAAGAGAATTAATGAATAAATTTTTTAAAGGAGAAAATAAATAATGAACAAAGTTAAAAAACATAGTAAATTTGAAGTTAAAAAACAAATTAGTATTTTTAAAAACTTGTCATTATTACTTTATAAATCTTTTATAAAAGAACCTAAATCAATAATTTTTATGATTTTTGTACCAATATTTTTTAATATAATGTTTTTCTTTATTATGGGAGCGAAAATTCAAGGTGAAAAATATGGAGTTTTATTTGGATATACATTATTACCTTGTTTAACATGTTTAACTTTACTTGCACCTGCTGTTGTTGAGTGAAAAAACTCTGTTTTTCTAAAAAGAATTGATATCACAGGAATTAGAAAATCAATGTTTATAGCAGCACTTTGATTTGTATATTTAATTGCAGGAATTGTTGCTTTCTTTTTAATGATGATATTTAATTTAATTTTTTCACAAATACATAAATTAGTGTCGTCAAGTGATCTGTTAAGTTTTGCTCAACTTTTGGGTCAAATCAATTGAGGATATATGTTACTATCTATGATTTTAATTACTTTGACTTCTATTGCACTTGCAACATTTTTTGGAGGACTATTTAGTTCAGTTGGTTCAATGCAAGGAATGATAATGATGATATATTTCTTTAGTATATTCTTATCAGGAATAATGCTTCCACCAGAAGCATTTGAAACAAGTAAAGGAATGATTATTTTTACATATTTTATACCACATAAATATGGAGTATTTTTATTTTTATATGCAACAAGAGGTTGAAGTGATAAGGGTTGAGATAGTGGATTTAATAAGCATTATTCAAATCCTATGGAAACTACTTCAGAAAACTTCATTGGACAAGACTTCACTTCTACATGACAGCCAATTCTTGGAGCAATCTTAATACTTATTGCAATATTTGCACTTACATCATTTACTTTTAAATGATCAGCTAAAAAATAAGTAAGTTTTTTTCTTTTAAAAAAGTATTTATTAACTTTTTTAGCAACATTTTAATTATTTTAAATCCAATTAATTATTTGATTTTTTAAATTTAATAAATAGTAAAAGAGACTAAAAAATTCTATTTAAAAATGGCTTTGTATTGTAGCTAATATTATGCATACTTTATAAAATTAATATAAATCAAAATATAGTTAGGAAATACAAAAAAAATTTAAAATAAAAACATTAGATACTTTAGTGCTTTATAATTTGTAAAATTTATTTTTCCACCTTATATCTGCACATGTTTTTTTAGCTTTCATTGATATAATTAAGTTGTTCGAATCCCAAACATTTTTTCATACTTTGCTTGTGTATTGAACTTCGTGATCTGAGTCAATAATTATTCCACTCAGATCTTTTATTTTTTTAATAACATTAATTGTTCTTTTTAAAGTAGCAATTACAATTCTTAATCCAGTTCTATCTGTTTCATCTCTAACTTCTTTTATGAATTTATCGATTATTGTTGATTTATAAGCTTTTTTACTTTTCAAATTATATATGTTAAATATTTATGAGATAGTTCTTTTGAAACTTTCCTATATCCAAATTGTTTTCTATTATCATGAAGGTTCCCCCTATAGAGGGAACGTTTTTTTTTTTTTTTATTATTTTTTATTTATTCTAATTCTATCATTATTATAAAAATCTAATCATGCTCATGTTATTTTTAAGCATTGATTAATGTTTTCAATATGACATGTTCTTATAGTTTCATCTTTTAAACAACTATGAAAACTTTCATGCTTGCCATTATGATGAGGTGTTCCTTGTTTTTAATAACTTCTAATGATTTGCAAATCATTACATAAATTTATGTAGTTTTTAGAAGTATATTGATTTCCATTATCTGAATGTAATAATATTGGACCTAAATATTTTTTATTTTTATATGCCATTTTTACAGTTTCAAGCACAAAATCTGTCTTTTGATTATCTATTCTTTTAGATTTTCCTATTATTTCTCCAGTTAAATTATCTTGAACTGTGCAAATATAACCTTTTTTTGTTTTAACTGAAAATTGATTTATGTCACTAGTTCAAATGTTTTCAAATCCCATTTCTTTTGCTTCTTTAAGATAATTTTTTCTAATAGTTTCTTTATATTTTTTAATTTCATGTTTAGTTTGTTTCTTAATATAATATGCAATATGATTAAATTTTTTAAATATACGTTCTAATTTTTTGTGATTTATCCTAAAAGGGTCAATATAATTCAATTTAAAATATAAAGATCATCTTTTAGCACTATAAGCACTAAGAAAATTATTTTTTTCAATTTCTGAAATCACTAAATTCATAATTCTTGTATCATTGAGGAAATTCATTAAAGTTTTATTTTCTTTATATGTTGATGTTCTATTGATATTTAAAATTTTGCAAATTATTGTTCGATTATATTTCGTATTTATTAATAATTCCTGAATTATTTCTTTTTGGTTTTGCCCTTGGAGGCTCATTGCTTTTTTAAAATATGATTCTCCTTAATTAATTCTTTATTATAGTCGAATAGAACTCCTATAAACAAATCATTTGCCTTTTGAGATATGCTGTAATCTATTTTATAAGGAAAGCGAGTTTTTGCTTCACTTATCTTTGCATTTTTATATTTGTTAATTATTGTTCCAATTGATCCAGTAGTTGAGTTAAATTTTAATGCTATTTCTTTTAGAGAATAGCAATTCAAACTTAATTCAATAATTTTTTCTTTTTCTTCTTGAGTTCATTTTATAAAATTTTGTCCTTTTTTAGCTATATATTTTTCCTTTCTATTATTATATAAAAGTGTCTCCTAAAATGGGGGAACGTTCAATTTATTTTTCCGGGTTTTAAGCATTGACTTTTTTTTTTTTTTTTACAATCATTAATATCAATTTGAATTACTTATTTGTTTTTTAAGGGTCTTTAAAAAGGAGGAAAATATGAAAAAGTTATTAAGTCTATTGGCAATAGTAGGGTTTGTTGCTTCATCAGCTGTTAGTGTGGTTGCGTGTGTTGCAAAATCTGACAATAAACCAGAAGAATCTAAAAAAAATATTACTCAGGTTGTTCGAAATTTTGAACAGGATGTGGCAAAAATATGATCGGAGCATTATGAAAAAGAGGTTGCAAGTAATTTGATTACTGTAGAAGATGTAAAAAATGATTATAAATTTTTGAATAAAGAAAATATTCAGAAATTCTCAAAATCAGAGAATAAATTAACAGTTGAACACAAAAAACAGTTGACTAGTGATGCTGAGAGATTATTTCAAAATAAGTTGTTAAAACATAAATTAAATGAGTTAAAAAAAGTTAATGAATATAAAATTATTTTAGATGAGGTGGATTCTGTTTTTGAACATATTGAGTTGCTTTTTAATGATATTTTTGAAATTAATTTAGGAGAAGTGGTTGAGGGAAGTTATATAGGTAATGTGGTAGTGGATTATAATATTGTTACTAACTATAAAGGGCTTAATGATGTTGAGAAGTTTAAACAATTTGGAGCATTGAAGTATACTTCAACAGAAAGTTAGTCATTTAAAAAAGTAGGGGATCTAATGTATAAAAATATTGCAAAGGATATGTTTATTTCACAAGAAACACAAAAGTATGTGAATTTGAAGTGAAGTGATATTAAAGGAGAAAAACAAGATTATGAGGCTTATGTAAATTCAAATGCTGAGTTGAAAAAGTATTATAATGATAGTGAAGATTTTCATCAGGCTTTATTGAAGTTACTTAAAGATAAGTATTTTAAAGTTGCTTTTCCAACATTAGATATTAGTTATAGTAAAAGAAGTATATATAGATCAAATGATTTTTTAGTAGCGAATAAAGAGTATTTGATTATGAATAATTTTGATAAAGAAAATGCTATAAAGTTAAAAGAAGGTCAAGATACAGAAACTATATCAAAAATTCTTTTAGCAGATGAACAGGTAATAAAACAAGTTTTGAAATCACAAGTATTTAATTCAAGATCTTTGCAAAAAAAATAGAAAGAAATATAGTTCTGCACAAGATGAGTTTTTAAATAATTTTTTAAGTTCTGTGGAGGTTGAAAAGTATAAGGTAACTGATAGTTACTATGATTTAGCAGTGGCTATGGGTTATGCAGATTTTGTTGCTCCTGTTATTGGAATTGGAGTAGCAGGGGGAAGTTCTTATCAGCATAAGTTGCCTGATTTTAAGTTGGCTATTTCTTATTCAATGAACGGTGAAAATGATGAGATTAGTGATAGTTTTATAGATTTATCATTGAAATTGTTTGGTGTTTATAAAAAAGTTTGAGATCCTAAAGTACGAAAAGAAGATAATCCTAAATTTGATTTAGATTATAGAAGAAATAGTATTTGAAAAGCAAAAAAATTTCAGAATTATGATATGGATATTAAACAAATAAATCATTATTTAAATGATTATGAACAGTTTTATTTTATAGATTTGGAGAAAGCTTTGAATTTATTGGATATGACAAGAAATGTTTTTACAAGTTCAAATATCTTATATTCAATAGATGCAAATAATTATGACAAGAAAGTATCTAGTATTAGTTTTAGAAATGACAATAGTACTGAATATACGTATTATTTTAAGGTAGATTTCATTGAATCATCAAATAGTAGTGATTTTTTTGCAAATATTAATTATTTGACATTTGATTTGTTTGGGATAGTAAAAATGAATATTTATTTAAAAAAAGATAAACAAAAATTTAGAGTTTTTTAGAAGAGTTATTAAGTTAACGTTAAATTAGTTTTATATAAAAGTTAGGAGTTTAATTAGAAATATGTTATTTTTTAATATAAATTAATAAATTTTAAAAGTAATATAAACTTTTCCTTATAGAGGGAAGTTTTTTTAATTTAATAATTATCAATTTAAATGTTTATCAAATTTACTATAAATAATTTAATTTTTTACTATTTTCATTTAATTTTTAAAAATTAAAGTTATAATGACTAATGAAAAGGATAATAAAATAATGAATAAAATAATTAAATTATCTCCATTTTTCTCAGAAAGAATTTGAGGAGGAGAAAGACTAAAAGAATTTGGATTTGATATTTCAAATAATAAAATAGGTGAAGCATGACTTATTTCTACACTTGAAAATGGAATGTCATACTTAAAAAAACAAAATATATCTTTTAAAGATTTTTTTGAAGCTAATAGAGAAAAATTTGGACTTACTAATAATGAAGAGTTTCCATTATTGACAAAAATAATTACTGCCAATGATTATCTTTCAGTTCAAGTTCATCCAAATGATGAATATGCAAAAGTCCATCATAATTCACTTGGAAAACCTGAAAGTTGATATATTTTAGATTGTCCTGAAAATGCTAAGTTAATTTATGGACATAATGCAAAAACTGTAGAAGAATTTGAAGAGTGTGTTTCAAAAGGAAGTTGAAAAAAGCTTCTTAAAGAAGTTGAAATTAAAAAAGGAGACTTTCTTTATGTTGAACCTGGAAAAATTCATGCTATTACTCCAGGAGTAATAGTTTATGAATTGCAAAAATCAAGTGACATTACTTACAGACTTTATGATTATGATAGAGTAGATGATAAAGGAAATCCAAGAGAATTACATATAAAAGAAAGCCTTGCTAATGTTTCAATTCCAGACACACAAGATATTATTATTAGAATTTCTAATAATTTAAAATTTAATTGTGAATTTTTTTCAATTGAAAAAATAAAATCTAATAGTAATCAAAAAACTATTTGAACTAATTCAAAAAACATTAAGTGATTTCAAATAACAATAATAGAAGGAAATTGTATTATTAATAATATTGATTTCAAAATAGGAGAATCAGCAGTTTGTATAGATAACTTAGATCAATTAGAAATATTGGGAGATGCTGAAATTTTAATTGCTTGATTATAAAAACATTTTTATTTTATAAAATGTTTTTTTTATTTTTTTATATATAAATATTTTCTATTTTTTAGTAGAAAATATTTTATGTGGGAGAAAAAAAATGGAAAATATTTACAAAGAAGAGCTGATTTTTTTAAATATAGATTTAAATTCAAAAGATGAAGTTCTAAAATATATTTGTAATAAGGCTAAAGAATTTGAATATGTATCAGATTCACAATCCTTATTAAAATCTTTCTATAAAAGAGAAGAAGAAGGAACGACAGGATTTGAAGATGGTTTTGCAATACCTCATGCAAAAGTAAAAGGTATTGATAAAGCTTTTATAATTTGTGTTAGAACTATTAATGGAATTGAATGAGATTCACTTGATGGCAAACCAACACAAGTGATGATTGCTTTAATTATTCCAGAAAATGCTTCAGTTGAGCATTTAGAAATTCTAAGTGCTACAGCAAAAAAACTAATGAGTGAACAGTTAAGAAATAAATTAAAAACTGTTGAGACTTCAAAAGATTTTGCAAAAGCTTTAAAAGTTGAAGTTAAAAAAAATATATATTCAAATGATAATTCCTTATCTAATAAATATAAAGGTAAAAATGTTGTTGCAATTACAGCTTGTGTAGTTGGAGTTGCTCATACCTATATGGCAGAAGACAAGCTTCTTGATGAGTTAACAAAAGTTGGAGTTAACATTAGAGTTGAAACTCAAGGAAGTAAAGGAATAGGTACACCATTAACAAGCAAAGAAATTGAAAATGCAGATGTTGTAATTATTGCAGCAGATACAAAAGTAAATTTAGATAGATTTAATGGAAAATTAGTTTATTCTACTCATGTTGCAAGAGCTATTAAAGAACCTTTAAAGGTTTTAGAAGATGCTCTTACAAAAGGTACAGTTCAATCTGGAGTAGAATTTAAAAATGATGGAGGAATCAATAAAACTAAACAAGGTGTTTTACAACATATACTTGCAGGTATTTCTTATATGATTCCTGTAATTATTATGGGAGGGATTTGTCTTGCATTTTCAATTGGACTTGCAAAAGCAATTTGAGGTCCAGAAGCAGGAACAGCAGGACCATTAGATCCAACTGGAAAACCTCAATATCCTTGAAATCCATTAGCAGTAATGGACAAAATTGGTGGAGCTGCATTTACTTTAATGATTCCTATCTTAGCTGGATTTATTGCTAACTCTATTGCAGGGCGAGCTGCAATAGCACCAGCTATGTTAGGAGCTTTTATTGGAAATAATACAAGTTACTTTATGCCATTACCTGGAATGCCAGAAATTCAAACTCCAACAGGGTTTGTAGGAGCTATTTTAGCAGGTTTATTAGTTGGCTATTATGTTAAATGAGTAAATACTTGAAAAGTACATAAATCATTAAAAGCAGCAATGCCAATTTTCTTTATTCCTTTAACAGCAGGAATAGGAATTTCTGTATTATTTATATATGTAATTGGAGGACCAATTGGATATGTAATGCAAAAATTAAGTAATGTTATTAAAGGTGGATATGAAAATCCTAACTTTGGTATTGGATTAGGTATTGCTTTAGGAATCTTAATTGGAGCAATGGCATCATTTGATATGGGTGGACCAATTAATAAAATTGCTTTTGTAACTTGTACAATGTTAATTGATTCAGGCATTTATTATCCTATGGGAACAATGGCAGCAGCTATTCCTGTTGCACCATTAGGTATGGGATTAAGTACAATTCTGTTTAAACGCTTTTTTAGTAAAGAAGAGAGAGGTTTAGGATTTGCTGCAATGATTATGGGAACTATTGGTATATCAGAGGGAGCTATTCCATTTGCAATTCGTGATCCAAAAAGAGCTATAATAGCAAATATAGTTGGGGGAGTTGTAGCTGGTGCCATTGCAGGAGCATTTAAAATTCAAGATTTAGCAGGACATGGTGGACCAATTGTTGCTATATTAGGAGCAGTTCCTTATGGATGACAAACAGCTGTATTCTTTTTAGCAGTAGCAGCAGGAGTTGTTACCACAACTTCACTTTATGGATTAATGTTAATTTCAAGTAAAGGTACAATAGGTTCATTAAAAGAAACTCATGCTAATAATATTGAAAAAATTATTAATGATAAAAATTCTTTAAAAGCAGAGATAAATGATCAAATTAGAACTTTAAAAGGTTCAATTAAATTAGCAAAAAGTGAAGAAGAAAAAAACAATATTTTAGCTAAAATTGATAACTTAAAAAATCAAAAAGCAGAAATATCAAAAGAAGCTAAAGATAAAATTATTAAAGCTAAAGAAGTATTTAGTCAAATAAGAGAATCAGAAAAATTATATGTTAGTCAAAATAAAGAACAAACTAGAAATTTTATTAAAACTGAAAAAGAGTTAAAAGCTAATACTTTAAAAAATAATTCACTTTTAAAAACAAAAGAATTAGAAAATCTTGATAAATATGATAAAAAAAATTATTTGCAAAATTATTCAAAAACAGTTGATCAAATTAAACAAGATTATGAACAATCAATTTTAAATTATCAAATTAAGTTAAGAGAAAAATTTACAAGTGAATATAGTAAAAAAGCAAAATAATAAGAATACTTTTTATTTAAGCTTAATAATTAAATAAAAATAAAAGTCAAAAAAATAAACACGGAAAAATAAATCCTACACTTTCTTTTTAAGAGTTTAGAATTTATTTTTCCGGGTTTAATTGCTTTTTTTTTTTTTTTTATATAATTATTGATATCAATTTGAATTATTTATTTGTTTTATAAAGGTACTTTAAAAAGGAGGAAAAAATATGAAAAAATTGTTAAATGTATTTGCAACAGTGGTGGTTGTTGCTTCATCTACTGTTAGTGTGGTTGCATGTGGTAAAAAAGAGGATAAGGAAGTTTCTAAACCAAAAGATGAATTAATTCAGGTTGTTCGAGATTTTTAACAGGATGTAATAAAAATATGATCGGAACATTATGAAAAAAAGGTAGCAACTAATCTAATTACTTTAGAAGATGTAAATAATGATTATGAATTTTTAGTTAAATCAAATATTCAATATTATTCAAATCCAGTTAATAGAGATAAGTTGACAGTAGAAGAGAAAAAACAATTGACAGCTGATGTTGAAAAAATGTTTAAAGTTGATTTATTAAAACAGAAATTAAATGAGTTAAAAAAGATTAATGAATATAAAATTATTTTAGATGAAGTGGATTCGGTTTTTGAACATTTTGAGTTACTTTTTAATGATAATTTTAAAATAAAATCTGGGTAGTTGTCTCAAGGAGTTTATATAGGAAATGTGATAGTGGATTATAAAGTTGTAATTCAATATAAAGGGCCTGTTGATGTAGAAAAATTTAGTCAATCAGGAACTTTGAAGTATACTTCAACTGAGAGTAAATCTTTTAAAACAGTAGGAGATGCAATGTATATAAATATTGCAAAGGATATGTTTACTTATTCACAAGCAAAAGAGTATGTGAATTTGAAGTGAAGTGATATTAAAGGAGAAAAACAAGATTATGAAGCTTATGTAAATTCAAATTATGAGTTGAAAAAATATTATAATGAAAATGCAGGTTTTCAAAAAGGATTGCTAAAAACTATTAAGGATAAATATTTTAGTAAATATTTTCCTGATTTGGAGATTGCTTATGCTAAGACAAGTATTTATAAGACAGATAATTTTTTAGAAAAAAATAAGGATTATTTATTTATAAATAATTTGGATGATCAAAATGCTATAAAATTGAAAGAAGGTCAAGATACAGAAACTATATCAAAAATTCTTTTAGCAGATGAAAAAGTAATAACAAGAGTCTTAAAAAATGATGTATTTAATTTATTGACTTTAGAAAAAAATAAGAAAAAATATGGAGTTGCTCATGATGCTTTTTTAGATACTTTTTTGAGTAAAACTGAATTAGCTGAGTATAAACGAACAGAATATTATAAGTATGCAGTGGCTATGGGTTATGCTGTTGTTGCTGGTCCTGTTATTAAGATAGGGAATAATGATTTTTCATATGATCATGAGTTGCCTGATTTTAAGTTGGCTATTTCTTATTCAATGAATGGAGAAGATAAAATTGTTATTAATAAAGCTCTTATAGGTTTAACATTGGAATTGTTTGGTGTTTATAAAAAAGTTTGAGAAACTCAAACTATAGAAGATAAAAGATTTATATTAAGAAGGAGCTATAAACAAAATAAAAATATTTGAAAAGGAGATAAAATCTCTAAAAGCATGAACATTAAAGAAATAAATTATTATTTCAATAATTATAAATAATCTTATTTTATAGAGTTGGAGAAAGCTTTGAATTTATTAAATATTACACGAAATATCTTTACAAGTTCTAATATTTCAAATTTAGTAAATACGAGTAAAGATAATAATTTTTTATTTAGTAAAGTTGAGCTTTACACAAATTGGTGAAATAATGGATATTTTTATATATATCAATCTAGTGAAAGTAATTATTTTTTCAAAAATATTAATTATTTGACATTTAGTTTATTTGGGATAGTATAAATGAATATTTATTTTAGTAAAGATAATAGGTCTGATTCAGTTATGATTGTTTAAAGTAATATTATATTCCCCTCTATAGGGGAATTTTTTTTATCATTTTTTATTTATTCTAATTCTATTATTATAAAAGTCTGATTATGCTCATGTTATTTCTATACATTGATTGATGTTTTCAATATGACATGTTCTTATAGTTTCATCTTTTAAGTAACTATGAAAACTTCAATATTTGCTATTATGATAAGGTGTTTCAGATTTTTAATAGCTTCTAATAATTTGTAAAATATATTTGGTGTTTATAAAGAAGTTTGAGCTCATACACCTGTAAAACTAGAAAGCAATAATTTAATGGCACTTAATTATTCGAGTGCTATTTCTAGTAAAAAAATTTGAAAATTATTTAATTTTGATACGAATGATTGATATGTAAAAGATATTAATAATTATTTAAATCAATATAGTTCATATTATTTTAAAGAATTTGAGAGAAGTTTGAGTTTATTGGATATGACAAGAAATATTTTTAAAAGTTCAAATATTGTATATTCATTGGATGTAAAAAAATCTGATTTAAGATTCAACGATCAAATGTGATTTTATAATAAAAATAATATTACATTCTTTAGGATTAAATTTGCAAATGAAAAGAACAGTGAAAATAATATAATTAAACGATTAAATTATTGAAGATTTGATTTGTTTGGGATAGTAAAAATGAATATTTCCTTAGAAGGATGATTTGATATGAAAGAATACATCTATCTATTTTAGAAGAATTATTTATAAGTATTTAAAAATATAAGTTATATAACTTATATTTTTATTTATTAGAAAATTTTCCCTTATTCATATTTAGAGCGTTTTTATATGAAAAATTTTGATTTTATAGAATTATTTGACACAGAAAAAAGTGTTTAGTTTGAATTAAAAAACACTTTAATATCTTATGTCCAAATGATTTAAATTCTAAAATTTACATATGTTCAAACAACTCATTTTGTTGTTTGTTGTGTAAATCTGCTATTTCATTTAGGAAATGTAATTTTATTTCAAATTCAAAATTACCGCTTTATAAGTGGCTTATGATGCTTTATGAATTTTGAATTTCAAGAAATGCAAGGAATAAAAAGTTCTAGTAGCATTATATTTTAACGTTTGCTCTATAGAGCAAACGTTTTATACATATCAATTAAAATTGTTTATTTGTTTTTTTAAAGGTTTTAAAAAAGAAGGAAAATAAAAAAATATTATGTTATATATAGAAAAATAGCAATGAACTATATTATAGTTTATTTTTACATCCAATTAATCTACTTGAAAAAAATTTTTCTTTAACTTATTGATATTTTATATAATTAACCCTTTTTTAAAGACTTTTAATAAATTTATAAAATTTGTTATAATTTTAATATAATTAAAAGAAATGGAATAATATATGGATGAAAATCTCTTAGGTTCTGACTCGGAACTTGAAAAAAAATTAGAAACAAATATCAAAGAAGGTTTGACAAATGATCAAGTTGAATCAAAAAGAGCTAAATATGGACTAAATGAACTACCTCAAGGAAAAGTAACTCCTTGATATTTAGTATTTCTAAAAACCTTAGTTGAACCAATTTTATTAGTATTAATGGGAGCTGCAATTATATCAATTGTTGCTCCAATTATTTCAAATGGTGGTCATATTAAACCCTCTGAATTTATAGATGCTGCTGTTATTCTTTCAATAGTTTTAATAGATGCTATTTTAGAAACTGTACAAACTATTAAAGCACGAAAATCTATGGATGCTTTAAAATCTCTTTCTAAACCAAAAGCTATTGTTATTAGAAATGATATGCAACAAGAAATAGATGCAAGTGATTTAGTTCCTGGAGATATTGTTGTTTTAGAAGCAGGAAAATATATTCCTGCAGACTTAAGAATAATTGAATCAAGTGACTTAGTAATTGATGAGGCGAATTTAACAGGAGAGTCATTGCCTGTTGAAAAAACTCATTTAGCATTAAAAGAAGCAACAACAATATTGGCTGAAATGAAAAATATAGCATTTATGTCTACTTTTATTACTTCAGGAAGAGCAATTGGAGTTGTAATTAAAACAGGACAAGAAACTGAAATTGGAAAAATTGCTAAATCAATAAATGAGAATGAAAAAGAATCAACTCCATTAGAGAAAAAACTAAATTCATTTACTTATTGAATAAGTGGATTGAGCTTTATTTTAGCAGTTTTAATCTTTACAACATTATTCTTTAGTGGAGATCAAAAAGCTTGAGCAAACTACTTAATGGTTGCAATTACTTTAGCAATTGGTGTTATTCCAGAATGTTTAGCAGCTGTTGTGTCAATAACACTAAGTATTAGTACTAAAAAAATGGTTAAACAGCACGTTATTATTAAGAAACTTCAAGCAGTTGAAACTTTGGGAAATGTTAATTTCATTTGTACAGATAAAACAGGAACATTAACTCAAAATAAGATGACTGTTAAAAAAATGATTATGGACAATAAGATTATTTCTTCAAATGAATATGCACAAGAAAAAAATGATAATCATATGGATTTATTTTTAAAAGCATTAGTTTTATGCAATGATTCAGTTACTGAAGGAACTGAAAGAATTGGAGATCCTACAGAATTAGCTCTTATTGATTATGCTGAAATAATTGGCTATGATGAGCAATATTCAAGAGATATTTGAAAAAGAATTGATGAAATGCCTTTTGACAGTGAAAGAAAAATGATGACAACTGTTAATGAAATTAACAAAGTTAATACTATTTTTACAAAAGGAGCAATAGATCAATTACTTCAAAGATGTACAAAAATTATGGTTGATAATTTTTTAAGAGAAATTACCAATGAAGATAAAAAAATATTGTTGGAAATGTCAAATAAACTTTCAAAAGATGCTTTAAGAGTTTTAGCATTTGCATATCATTTAAATTATGATAGTTTAAAAGATAAAGATGATTTAGAACATGATTTAGTATTTTTAGGTGCACTAGGAATGATTGACCCAGTTAGACAATCAGCAGTCAATGCAGTTCAATTAGCTCATGATGCTGGAATCGAAGTTGTTATGATTACAGGAGATCATGCTGTAACTGCTCTTGCAATTGCAAAAGATTTGGATTTAGCACATTCAGAATATGAAGTTATGAGCAGTGAAACTTTAAATAATTTAGATGACAAACAATTATTAAGAGTTATTGAGCAAATCAAAGTATTTGCAAGAGTAAATCCAGAACATAAAGTTCGAATTGTTGATGCTTTAAAACAAAAGGGAAATATTACATCAATGACTGGTGATGGAGTAAATGATGCTCCAAGTTTAAGTAAAGCAGATATTGGTGTTGCTATGGGTATAACAGGAACTGATGTTGCAAAACAAGCTAGTGATATTATTTTAACTGATGATAACTTTGAAACAATTATAAAAGGTGTTAACGAAGGAAGAAATGTTTATCAAAAAATTAAAAGAGCTATTGCTTTTGTTATTGGTGTAAACTTAGCAAACGTCTTGTCAATTTTTATTTTGTCAACTATAAATTCAGTTTCTCCACTAGAAGCTACAAATATTTTATGAATGAACTTAATTGTAGAATCAATAATTGCTCTTGCTATGGGAATGGGTTCTAACGATGATACTTTAATGAAAATAAAACCAGTTAAAGGTAAAAATTCACTTTTTAAAGGTTTAGGATATACTTTATTTAAAATAATTTTATTTACAACATTAACTTCAATTGGAGCTTATTATTTTGGAATGATGTTTGTAAATCAAAATGAATTGCAACAAATTCTAGGAGAAAATCATAATTATGCAAACTGATATGAAGCTTTAAGAAGTAAAAATGTTTCAGTAACAGATAAAATTGAAATAGGAGATTATGGTAGAACTGCAATGTTTATTGTAATAACTTGTTCTCCATGTTTCTATGCAAATTTTATAAAATTATCAAATTGAAAAGCACAGAAAAAAATAAATATAGTTACAAATAAACCTTTATGAATAGCAAGTATGATAGCAGTTGTTTTAAATTTAATTTCAATTTGTCTTCCTCTATTTAATGAAAAAATATTAAATTTAAATAGTTTAAGCAGTTATAATTCAACAAATTGATACTTAATTCCAGGTTCATTGGCAATCTCACTGTTACCAGTAATTTGTATGCTAATTTTAGATGGAGTTGTATTTACAATTTATCATTATAAACCAGATCCATGAAGAAGAAATAGAATTCTAGCTCAAGAATTAGTTGAATTAGACATGCAAAAAGCAAAGCAAAAAAGAAAAAATAAGAAAAAAATAAGTTAAATTTTTATAAATTTATAACTTAATTTTATTGGTTAGTATTAGTTAATTGATTTTTTCTATTTAAGTTATTAATAAACTTAAATTATCTTTTTTTAAAAGTATATTTCATAAAAATTATTTTATTTCATAAAAATTATTTTATATTTGTTTTAAATTATTTTAATAAGTTCCATAATCTAGTAAAATAATTTTAGTGTTTTTAGTCTTGAAGAACAGAAGGTGTCTATTAATATGAAAGAATTAAAGAAAAAAATTCCTTTAACATGAATTATTAAATTTAATTTTAGGATGGTATTTAAAGAAAAATCTTTTATAGTTTTAAATTTAATTTTCTTAATTTTTACAATTTTTATTAGTATTTTTTCAGCTTTTGAAAAAAATAATGCTTTCTTTTTGAAATTTTATGATTATTATTTATTAATTGGAGTATTTGTAAATTTATTTCTTATCTGTTTAAGACTTGTTCAATTTTTTTATATTTCAAAAGTAAATGATAAAACTTTAAATATTCAAGTTGTTCAACAAATATCTAGAAAGAAATTATTTTTATATAATTATTTTACATTTATTTTATTAACTTTTATAATATGTTTAATTCCATTTATACTTTTAAATTCTATTAATTACTTATCTTATTTAAAATTTTCTTGATTTATGTTTAGAATAAGTTCAACTTTCTTTGTTTATTCTTTTGCAAGTTGTTTGTGTTTTATTGGTTTTTTCTCAATGATAACATTATTTTCAAATATTCAAGTTTCAACAATTATGGCTACTTTAATTATGTCAATTACTTTTATTAGTAATTTACCTTATTTATTTTTAAAGCAATGAGAAGATCATAAAACATTAAAACTAAATTATTATAGTGACGCATCTTCATCAACTTTAACCAAAAAAGTAAATATGATTTATGACTCATATGATTTGAAAAAACAAGTTTTAAATGGACAAATAAGATTTCCAGATTTAAGTTTAGAGATTTTTAAAAATTTTATTGAAAATAAATATGTAACTGATACAAGAGCTTCAACAAGTTTTGAACTTTCAGAAAGTATTCAAAAAAGAATTGAATTTTGAAGAACAATTGGTGTAATTGAAGAACAACCATCTACAATTTATTTAGATCATCCAACAGAAATAATTTCAATAAATAAAAATTTTGAAGATCTAGCACTTTGAATTAATAAAAAAGTAACTTTTAAATTTAATTTAAAATATAAGTTTTTATCAATTGAAGAAATTCAAGAAAAAATAAATAATACACAAGAACCTAACCTTAAAAAAGTATTAACTCAATTTATAGAATATACAAATTATATTTTTCAATATAAAACAGATTTTAAATTCTTTACAAATAGTTTTTTTAGTGATTTTATTTTATTTGATGATAAAGATGATAAAAATGTAAACTGAATTGAAAATGAAATTACTAATGAAAAATTTTTATTTGAACCAAAAAATTTAGTAGATATTTATCAATATTATTATTCACCTGCAGATCATAAATTAGGTTTAGAAATAGAAAGTTCAAAAGATTTAATAGAAAATAAACTTTTCTTTAAAACTATGTTATCAATGCATTTATTAGAAAATTATTTTTTAATGTATACAGATAATTTAACAATACTTAACGATTCTAAAATTGTTTCAGGTGATGAATGAAATGAGTATGAAAAATCTAGAGATATTTATAATTATTTATTAAACTTAAACTTTACATCAAATGTTTTACAAAATTATAGATACTTTGGTGGAGAAAGTTATGAAGACATATGATTTGAACCAGATGCAAGAAATAAAATATCTTTTAATAAACAAGATAATTTATTTCTTGCAAAACCAAGTTATAAATTTAAATTAGACTCATATAATAAAATTATAGGCGATACATATAATAATTTTATTCCTCCATATTATTATGCAATAGCACAAATAGTTTTAGGTTTTTTAAATAATTTTATTGCTTGTATAAAATTTAAAAGAATGGATCTAAGTGGTTAGAGTAGAGGTGAAAGTATGAATGATTTAGTTACATTTAAAAATTTTGTTAAAAAATTTAAATCAAAAAAAATAGGACCATTAAGTTGTTCTATAGAGAAATCTAAAATTACAGCTATTTTAGGACCATCTGGGAGTGGAAAATCTGTTATTTTAAATTCTATTTTGGGAATTATTAAAAAATTTAGAGGAGAAATTTCAATTGATAATGTTAGTCGTAAAAAAGGAAATTATTATACTATTAACAAAAAAATAGGTTATTATACACAAATGGATTTTTCTTTGTATGAAATAAGTTGTTATAAATTTTTATTTGATATTTGTATTACTATGGGAATAAGTAGAAAAGATTCAGTTCAAAGAATAGAACATTGATTAAAATACTTTGATCTTTGAGAATCAAAAGATAAAAAAATTAAGTCTTTTTCATGAGGAATGAAAAATAGAGTTAATTTAATTTTGTGTTTTATAAAGGAACCTGAAATTCTAATTTTAGATGAACCAGGAGCTAATCTTGATTCTTTGTGAAGAAATAAAATTAAAACACTTTTAATTGAATGTAAAAAACAAAATAAAACTATTATAATTATAGTTCACAATATTGATGAAATTATTGATATTGTTGATGATCTAATAATTATAGATAATGGTGAATGTGTTTTTAATGGTAAAAAATCTGATTTAAATATTTATGAAAAATATAAAGTTTATATTAAAAATACTTTTGATTTAGAAACTTTTAAAGTATTTTTAAAAGAAAAAAATATAAAAGTATTTAAGTTTGATGAATTTGAAAACTCAATTATTGTTGCTTTTAATACTTATCAACAAATTAATTTCTTATTCTTATATTTAGTAAAAAATAAATTACCTTTAAAAAATATTGTAAGATTACCTATAAATATTGAATCTATTCAAAAAGCATTAAAAAATTAAAATATAAAGTGAGTAGGCGTATTTACGTCTATTTTTTTTATTTGCATAGGTATTTTTTCATAAAAAACTTCATTATTTTTAGTTTGATGAGAATAAAAAAATAAGAGTACTTCTATAGTAAACTTATCAATAAAAGTAGACATAAATTTAATATATTTTACACTGAACAATTTTGTTTTGTGTTTTTATTTAAAAATTCAATAAGATGTTAATCCATTAAACTTTAAAACTGTTCTCATTACATTATAAAAAATTATATAATCAACAACAGATTAAATTAATTCATTTCTTTTTTATTTACTTTTATGTTTAATGTAAATAGCTTTTGTTTTTAGACTAGAAAAAAAGTTTCATAAGCTAATATCTGGCGAATTTCCTTTAATAAAGTGAGTTGAAGTGAGTAGGCATATTTATGCCTATTTTTTTTATTTATATAGTTATTGTGCCATAAAAGACATCTTTATTTTTTCATTCTATATTTAAAAAACTATTTTGAGATTTTTTTGAGTTATATCATTTATCTCATTCAATAACATCAGTTATATAATGTTCAAGTGATTCATATTTGTTATTATGAATTGTTCCTTTTTTAAGTAAAGAGTGATAACTTTCAATAACAATGTTATCTGCACATGTTTTTTTCGCTCCCATTGATATAATTAAATTGTTCGAATCACAAACAGTTTTTCACGTTTTGCTTGTGTATTGAACTCCGTGATCTGAGTGAATAATTATTCCACTCGGATCTTTTATTTTTTTAATAACATTAATTGCTCTTTTTAAAGTAGCAATTACAAATTTTGCAGACATTTTATAAGAAATATCTGATGAAATAACTTCTTTTGTGAATCCATCGATTATTGTTGATTTATAAGCTTTCTTTCCTTTTCAAATTAAATAAGTAATATCTGTATATAAAATTTTGTATTTTTCTTTGACAGCACTATATTTTCTTTGAACAAGATCTGGATATTCTACATTTGAATTTTGTAGTTTTCTTTTATTTGCTTTTTTTAATTGATTTTTAGCAAATCTAGCTATAATTTTATTTTCTCGCATTACTTTTCGAATTATATATGTTGAATATTTATGAGATAGTTCTTTTGAAACTTGCCTATATCCAAATTGCTTTCTATTATCATTAAATACTTTTAAAATATCGTATTTTATATAATCAAATTTATTTTTTTTATCTATGAAACAATGATTTTTATATTTATCTCAATAGGATTTTTTTAAATTTAGTAACTCGAGTAGTTCCTTAATTGTTGTTTTATAATCTCTTGATTTAATAAAATTTATTTTTTCCTCTTTAGACATGTAGTTTCTCATGAGGTTAAAGACTTTTTTAAGGATTCATATTTCTCCTTCAAATTTTCTAATTCTGATTTATCTTCTTTAGATTTTGTATTAATGCATAAATTATTATCTGTTATATAGATTGATTGTCAGGTTCCAATTGTTCCCATTGGCACTTTATATTTTTTATAAGCTTTTGTTACACCGTTTTCATTTGCATAAAGTATTACATTTACTTTAAATTCTTCACTATATTTACTAAATTTTTGACCAAGTTTTGCCATATTTTTTTCTTCCTTTTAAATATTTTACATAAATTTTAATGCCTACTTTTTTCAACTCAGTCGAAGGTTCCTCCTATAGAGGGAACGTTTTTTTTTTTTTTTTATCATTTTTTATTTATTCTGATTTTATCATTATTATAAAAATCTAATCATGCTCATGCTATTTTTAAGCATTAATTGATGTTTTCAATATGACATGTTCTTATAGTTTCATCTTTTAAACGACTATGAAAACTTTCATGCTTGCCATTATGATGAGGTGTTCCTGGTTTTGAATAACTTCTAATGATTTGCAAATCATTACATAAATTTATGTAGTTTTCAGAAGTATATTGATTTCCATTATCTGAATGTAATAATATTGGACCTAAATATTTTTTATTTTTATATGCCATTTTTACAGCTTCAAGCACAAAATTTGTTTTTTGATTATCTATTCTTTTAGATTTTCCTATTATTTCTCCAGTTAAATTATCTTGAACTGTGCAAATATAACCTTTTTTTGTTTTAACTGAAAATTGAGTTATGTCACTAGTTCAAATGTTTTCAAATCCCATTTCTTTTGCTTCTTTAAGATAATTTTTTCTAATAGTTTCTTTATATTTTTTAATTTCATGTTTAGTTTGTTTCTTAATATAATATGCAATATGATTAAATTTTTTAAATATACGTTCTAATTTTTTGTGATTTATCCTAAAAGGGTCAATATAATTCAATTTAAAATATAAAGATCATCTTTTAGCACTATAAGCACTAAGAAAATTATTTTTTTCAATTTCTGAAATCACTAAATTCATAATTCTTGTATCATTGAGGAAATTCATTAAAGTTTTATTTTCTTTATATGTTGATGTTCTATTAATATTTAAAATTTTGCAAATTATTGTTCGATTATATTTCGTATTTATTAATAATTCCTGAATTATTTCTTTTTGGTTTCGCCCTTGGAGGCTCATTGCTTTTTTAAAATATTATTCTCCTTAATTAATTCTTTATTATAGTCGAATAGAACTCCTATAAACAAATCATTTGCCTTTTGAGATATGCTGTAATCTATTTTATAAGGCAAGCGAGGTTTTGCTTCACTTATCTTTGCATTTTTATATTTGTTAATTATTGTTCCAATTGATCCAGTAGTTGAGTTAAATTTTAATTCTATTTCTTTTAGAGAATAGCAATTCAAACTTAATTCAATAATTTTTTCTTTTTCTTCTTGAGTTCATTTTCTAAACTTTTGTCCTTTTTTAGCCATATATTTTTTACTTTCTATTATTATATAAAAGTGTCTCCTAAAATGGGGGAACCTTCGTCTATAATCTTTGTCAAAAGTATTGACTTTTTTTTTTTTTTTTACAATCATATATATCAACTTGAATTATTTGTTTGTTTTATAAAAGTTTTAAAAAAAGGAGGAAAATATGAAAAAGTTATTAAGTGTATTGGCAACATTAGGGGTTGTTACATCGTCAACTGTTAGTGTTGTTGCGTGTGTTGCAAAATCTGACAATAAACCAGAATAATCTAAAAAAGATATTACTCAGGTTTTTCGAAATTTTGAACAGGATGTGACAAAAATATGAACAGAGCATTATGAAAAAGAGGTTGTAAGTAATTTGATTAGTGTAGAAGATGTAAAGAATGATTATAAATTTTTGAATAAAGAAAATATTAAAAAATTCTCAAAATCAGAGAATAAATTAACAGTTGAACACAAAAAAGAGTTGACTAGTGATGTTGAGAAATTATTTCAAACTAAGTTGTTAAAACAGAAATTAAATGAATTAAAAAAAGTTAATGAATATAAAATTATTTTAGATGAGGAGGATTCGGTTTTTGAACATGTTGAGTTGGTTTTTAATGATAATTTTGAAATAAATTCAGGAGAAGTGGTTAAGGGAAGTTATATAGGTAATGTGGTAGTGGATTATAATATTGTGACTAATTATAAAGGACTTAATGATATTGAGAAGTTTAAGCAATCAGGAGTATTGAAGTATACTTCAACAGAAAGTGAGTCGTTTAAAAAAGTAGGAGAGGAAATGTATAAAAATATTGCAAAGGATATGTTTATTTCACAAGAAACACAAAAGTATGTGAATTTGAAGTGAAGTGATATTAAAGGAGAAAAACAAGATTATGAGTATTATGTAAATTCAAATGCTGAGTTGAAAAAGTATTATAATGATAGTGAAGATTTTCATCAAGCTTTATTGAAGTTACTTAAAGATAAGTATTTTAAACTTGCTTTTCCAAAATTAGATATTAGTTATAGTAAAAGAAGTATATATAGATCAAATGATTTTTTATTAGACAATAAAGAGTATTTGATTATGAATAATTTTGATAAAGAAAATGCTATAAGTTTTCAACAAAATAAAAATCGAGAAGAAATTTCAAAAATTCTTTTAGGAGATGAACAGGTAATAAAAGAAACTTTAAAGTCAGAAGTATTTAATTCAAGAACTTTGCAGAAAAATAGAGTGAAATATAAAGTTGCTCAAGATGAGTTTTTAAATAAATTTTTAAGTTCTGTGGAGGTTGAAAAGTATAAGGTAACTGATAGTTATTATGATTTAGCAGTGGCTATGGGATATGCTGATTTTGTTGCTCCTGTTATTGCAATTGGAGAAGGAAATAGTTCTTATCAGCATAAGTTGCCTGATTTTAAGTTGGCGATTTCTTATTCAATGAATGGTGAAAATGATGAGATTAGTGAGAGTTTTATAGATTTATCATTGAAATTATTTGGTGTTTATAAAGAACTTTGAGGTCCTAGAATAATTAATAATAATAAATTTTTATTTAATATAAATTATAAAAATAAAAACGATGTTTGAGATGAATTTAGAATCAATTCTTATTTTAAATTTAAAGAAATAAATGAATGTTTACAAAAATTCAATATATTTTATTTTATAGAGTTGGAGAAAAAATTAAGTTTATTAAATATGACAAAAAATATTTTTGTAAATTCAAATATTAAATATTTAATAAATTATAATGAAAATAATAATGAGCAACAAAAAGGTCTATTATTCGAAAATAACAGTAGTAATAACAACTTTTTTGTTCAAGTAGATGAAGCTTTTTCTAATCAAAGTAAAGAAAATTTTTTTGAAAAACTTAATTATTTACAATTTGATTTGTTTGGAATCGTAAAAATGAATATTTATTTTAATATAATAAAAGATGAAGTATTTTTGTTTTAAAAGTAATATATGTGTTTAATATTAAATTAAGTTATAGTAAAGATAAAACAAAATTAGTTATTTCAGAAATTAGCTTAGTCTAAAAATTTCAAAATTAGAAGAACAAAATTATATAAAAGATTATAAAAATAAAAAATATTAGCAATAATTAAATTTAGAATAGATTTTAATTAAAATTGAATTAAAGAAGAATTTGAAAATATTTTATTTTAATAAGATAAAAACTTTTTATATTTACTTAAAATATAAAAATTTTTTTATATTTTAAAAATTCTTTATATTTTAATAAATTCCCAATAAAAAACCTTATTAATAGGGGCTTTTTTAAAGTAACTTTAATATTCTTTTATTTTTCTTTTTTTTCTATATTTTTTCATTTTTCTTTAATAATTAACTAATAAATTATATTTTTAAAAAGCTATTAAAATAGGCATCTTTTTGAAAATTTTTTTTTAGACTTTATAAAAAAATAAAAAGTCAAGTTTTTGTATGCTATTAATTTTATTGATATAAAAAAGATAAAATAATATAATTTATTTAAGCTTAAATAATATTTAAAATAAAATTAAAAATATTTTTTAGAGATTATTGAGTGAAAAAATTAGTTACATTTTATGTAACTATCCTTTATCGAATCTAATATTTTAAGTGTTAGATTCCAAATAAAATTGTAATAAATATTTAACAAAAGGATGAAAAAAATGAAATTAAAATTTAAAAATTTTTTTGAACAAAAACTAAAATTGAAAATAATTATATCTTCAATAATAGCTTCATTTCTATTTCTGTTAAGTTTTTTAATGGTAACTCCAGGAATTGGATTAGAATCACAAAAATTTATAAATAGTATTGAAAAACAAATTAAACAAATTATGCCAAAAGGTATGTATGTAATAGATGGTCAAGATGTTGTTTATGAGCAAGTTATGAATTCTGCTATTAAAAGTGCATATATAAATGATGCACTTTCAACATTAAATAGTTATGAAGATAAAGAACTATTTGTAAAAAAAAAAAAAAAATACATTAAATTTTCAGAAAAATGATTTGAAAAAAGATGAAGTGAAGATATTAAGAATAAAAAAGATGTAGATCTTTATGATCTAGGTTTAGACTTAATAGAATTTGACAAAGCAGTAGCAACAGAATTTTTAAGTTATGCTTATGTGCACAGTGGCATTCAATGAATGTTTCAAAGTGGAGGATTAAAAGAAGCTTTTTCTTCAAGTTTTTATAAACAAGTAAAAAGAGATCAAACAATTATTGATCAAAAAGTTTATGATTCTTGAATTAAATCTAAAGGTCCAGATTTAGAAGGGATAAGTATAGAAAAGTCTTTGGGAACTATGATTATTAATAATAAAATTTGGTTTTTAAATAAGCAAATTGAAAATATTAAGTTTGGTTTTAACATTTTAGGTCACAGTATTTTTAAAAATAAAGAATTAAATGAATCAAATATGACTAAAAAAAGTGTTAATCATGAAGAATTATCTTATCCTTTTTTTACAAATACTTTAGAAACTTTTAGAGCAGGTGTAATATTGTTATTTATTTTTCTAATAGTTATACTTCCAACATTTTTAACATTTTTAACTTTATGAATTATAAATTGAAAGAAAGGAAATAATCAATAATGAAAAAACTATTATCTCTAATTGCTTCACTTAGTTTTCTAACAACAACTTCATCTGCTGTTTTATCTTGTATTCCACAATCTGATGAGATCAACTTTAAGTTTGATAAAAATATTGGAACACAATTTGATAAAAGAAATGCAAAAGATACAAGTGATGATAAAAGCAATCACATTGGTTTTTCTAACTTTTTTACACTTGGTGATTCATTAAGCGATCAAGGTGGATTAGTTACAATAGCTAAAGATGAATTAGAAGTTAATCTTAAAATTTCAGGTGAATATAAAGGTTGATTTAGTAACGGTCCAACTACTGCATCATTAATAAATAGTAAATTAAACTTTTCAACTCAAGAGTTTGGTTCATCAAATTTAGTTCATAAATCTGATATTAATCGCAATAATGAAAAAGTTTGAGGTAAAAATTACTCTATTGGTGGAGCAACAGCATATGAACAAGGTGGAATTGCTTCAATATTAATGGGAAATACTGGAATTTATAAACAAGCTAAATCACTTGTTGAACAACAAGTAATTCATCAAGATGATTTATTTTTTGTAGAAATAGGTGGAAATGATATGTTTGCTATTTTAGATAATCTAAATGATTCTAAAAAAAGAGAAGAAATAATGCAAGATGCACTTGAAAATATTAAAAATGCATTATATACATTATTAAATAATGGTGTTAAAAAAATAATTTTTCTAACACCTCCAGACATGACACTGATTCCAAAATATAATAAAAAATTACAATCAGATAATTATGTGATTCATCAATGTCAGATTTAAACGATATAGATTTTAACAATTTAGAAGTTAAAGCAACAGTTAGATCTGGTAATGAAGGTAAAGAAGATGATTTATTTTTCCTAGATTTTGTTCATCCAACAAAAGTAGGTCATGAATTTGTAAAAGAATTTATCTTTAAAGAAATTGATAAAAAATGAATACAAAAATAAAAAAGAAAGAAGGCAAAAAAACATGAAAAAATTATTAAGTTTAATAGGAGTTATTACAATTACTGCATCATCAGCTAGTGTTGTTGCGTGTGCTAAAAACTTTACAGAAAATAAGTCAAATCCTGAATTTGAAAAGGATAGCAAACAAGATACTATTTCAAAATTGATGTCTCAATATTCAAAAACACTCTATATAAATCAAAAAGTTTTATCAGATGGAGAATCTCACTTTAGTTCACAATATACAATGGAAAATAAAGTTAAATATGAATATTTATCTACTTTAGGTTTAACTAATTTTGATAAATCAGAAAAAGTTAAGAGTAATACTAAATTTGATACAATAGCTAAAAAATATTTTGATATAAATCTTTTATCAAATGATTTAAAATTATCTGATAACATTTATCAAGGTTATGTAGTTGATCCAAGTAAAAGCAGTGAAGGTATTGTAGAAAAAATTAAAACTATGTTACCAACTGTTTTAGATTTTTTATCAGATCCAAGTGATCTTAAAGGAATATTATCATTAGTTTCAAATAATCCAGCAATGATTGCAGGATTTATTTCACCTGAAATTTTAAAAATTTTAGGAAAAGTATTAAACCAAGAAAATTTAAAATATCTTGAGAATGCATTTAGCAATGATATTTATAAAAATATGACTTATCAAACATCACTTGATTCAAGTGTGATTGTTTTGTCAAATGCTTTAGATAAAACATTAAATGGTAAAAATGTGCAAAAATTAGCATATGTTAGTCAAAGTGATGTTGATTCTAATAAAGAAGCAGCAAAAACTAAATTAGCAACAAATATTCAAGCTTTAATTTCAGGAGAAAAATCATTAAATGTTGATTATATTGAAAATATTGATTCAATAGCTGAAATTATTAGATTTGTAAGAACATTGTTAATTTATATAGAACAATTTAGTTATTATGAAATGACTTCAAGTGTCTTAACTTTAGAACAAATTGAAGCAAAAAGAAATAGCAAAGTTCAATCAAATACAGTTGATTTAAAACAATTATTTAAAAAATTAAATTTTATGGTTAACAGTGATGAAACAGGAATTTCATTTAAAAACTTTATAGGAATTTTATTTGCTACAAATTCAACTAATTTTACTTTAAATCAGGATTTTGAAAATAATGTAAATGATGGATTAATGGGATTAGTTTCTAAAGTTGCTCAAAAATGAATGAAACAAGAAATTATGGAAGTTGATATTTTAGGTGAGAAAGCAAAAATATATGTAAATTCATTAATTAGATTATTTATAAACTCTGGTTTAGAAGCTGAAAATGGAGGAGAATTATTTCCTTTAATAATGATGGCAGCTACTGAAAAGACAGAGTTGTTACCAAGTTCAGTTAAAGATTTTATGGAAAAAATTAAAAAGAATAATGATGGAGAAAAGTTTATGATGGATTGAATGGGATATTTATGAAATAACTCAAATAAACTTCTAAACTTTTCAATTAAAAATTTAATATTAAAACCTATTAATGAAATTAATCTATTAGGTTTATTTGGAGGTGCGTCTTCAAGTAATAAAAATCAATTTAATCAATCAAAAGCAGGTTTATTAAATTATTTAAATAAAAAATCAATTAAAGATATAGTAAATGAATTTAGTAGTGCTCTTGATAAAACTACAAATTCTAAAATTGATTTTAGTGATTTTGTAGAGTTAATTGCAAGATTAAGTAAAAATAATACTATTGAAAATGCTTTAAAAAATTTGGATAAAATGTTTGAAATTCTTGGATATAACAGTGATGGAACTATCAAACAAGGATCAGTATTAGAACAATTATTTAAAATTTTAAATAATATCAAAGAAATAATTGGAGTAACAAATACAATAATTAAAAATTGAATAAAAACTAGTGATGAGTTAGAAAAGAAATTTGAAAAAGAAGTTGATGATTTATTAAAAAACTTAAAAGTAACAACAAAAATTAATTCAGTAAATAATTTCCAATATAGTGTAACAAATGGAAAAGTTGAATATGTATTTAATATTAAATTAACTTACAACAAAGATAACACAAAATTAGTTATTTCAGAAATTAATTTAGTTTAAAAATTACAAAAATAATAAAAATAAGGTAATTTCTTTATTTTTTTTATTTTAAAAAAAATATTATCACAGATTAAAAAAATATAAAATAGTAGAAAAAAATCGTATAATTATAAATATGAAATAAACTTTCTAAATTTTTTAAAATAATAGAAAGTTTTATTTTGTTTTTTTAATTAAAAATATAACTTGAAAAATATAATTGAATAATATTTAAAATTAATTAAAGAAAAATGATATTATAATTATATTCTAATTAAGGAGGAACTATGAAAACCAAAAAAAGAAAATCAAAAAGTATTGAATTTTTTAAGATAATTTCAAGATATTATATAAAATACTGATGAATTACTTTAATTTTGATTATAACAATTTTGTCATTTTGTTTAACAAGAGCTTCAATTCCTCTATTAACACAACAAATAACATTATCTATTAAAAGTGAAAATAAAATAATAAGTGAAAATGAACAAGCTATTTGATGAGGGTGAAATTCAATAATAAATATTATAATTGCTATTTTTATGATTTTAGTTGATGCAATAGGAACATTTATATTCAATTATTTTTCTTGAATTTTAGGAAGAAAAATTGAAGTTGATTTAAGAAATAAAATTCTTGAAAAATTAGTAAGACAAGATATTTCATATTATTCAGATAAAAAAATTGGAGAAATTTTAACAAGTGTTGTTGCAGATACACAAAATTTAGGTGAAGGTGCTGTTAGAATTCCAACAAATATGGGAATTGCAATTTCTCAATTTATAGCTGCATTTACTATGACTTTCATTTTATCTTGAGAAATTGCTATTTTTGGTTCAATCATTTATTTTGCACTATTAATTTTATATTTTGTATTTTATTCAAAAACAGTTAAGAAATATGAAGTAGCTAGAGATGTTTATGAAGAAGTAAATGGTAATGTAACTGATAGAGTTGGAACAATTAGATTAATTAAATCATCAGGAACAGAAGATTATGAAAAAAATTATTTTGAAGAGCAACAACAAATAAACTATAAAGCTCATAAACCTGCTATTTTAAATTTATCTTTTTTAATAACTACAGTTTATGCAGGATCAATGATTTTACAATTTGCTATTCCAATTATTGCAGGTATTATTTATTCAATTAAAGGTGATCCACAAGCAGCTACATTATTTTTTGCAATTACATTTCCTGCTTATATGATTAATCAAGCTTCTTTAATAGCAACATTTAATAGTTTAATGGGAATTACATTTTCATTAGCTATGTCTGGAGTTGCCAGTAGTCATGTTTCTGCACTTTTAAGTTCAGAGTCAAGATTAGATCCTAATTATAATAGTGGAATTATAGTTAATGATATTAAGGGAAATATTGTATTTAAAGATATAGAATTTAGATATCCAGAAAAACCAGAAAAATTAATATTGCCTAAATTTAATTTTACTTTTGAAGAGGGTAAATCATATGCTTTTGTTGGATCAACTGGAAGTGGAAAATCAACAATTGCGCGTTTATTGCTTAGATTTTATGATCCAAGTAATGGACAAATTATAATTAATAAAAATCAAGATTTAAAAGATTTAAATTTAGCAAGTTACTTAAAACATATTGGTTATGTTGAACAAGAACCTCAAATTTTATTTGGTGATGTATTTGAAAATGTTAAATATGGAAGATTTGAAGCAACAAATGAAGCAGTTATTGAAGCATGTAAAAAAGCAGAAATTCATAATTTAATTTCTTCTTGACCAGAAGGGTACAATACTATTTTAGGAGAACGTGGATTTATGTTATCAGGGGGACAAAAACAAAGACTTATTATTGCAAGAATGATTTTGAAAAATCCACAAGTCCTAATTTTAGATGAAGCAACAAGTGCTCTTGACAATATTGTAGAAAAAGAAGTTCAAACTAAATTAAATGAATTAATGAAAGGTAGAACAAGTTTTACTATTGCTCATAGACTTTCAACAATTAAAAATGTTGATCACATTATTGTACTTGGGGGCAATGCACAAGGAATAGTTCAAGAAGGAAAATTTGCTGATTTAATTAAAGTTGAAGGTCATTTTAAAAATTTATATGAAGCAGGACTATTAGAGCAAAACAATTAGTAAGGAGAAAATTATGAAAAAGAAAAAAGAAATATCGAATAATAGAGCTTTTTTGTATCTATTTTTTAAATATTACAAACAAAATTTCAAAAAAAATTGATGAGTAATTCCTAACTTTTTATTTTGGGCTTTTATGTTATTTTTAGCTCCTCTATTAACTAATCAAATTAATTTATCCTTGACAAAACAAAGTGTAAATCATGGTTTTTGATTACTTGATTATTGAGGATTATCAACAGTTCAATTAATAATTATTTCAGCAGTACTTTTATTTTTAAATTTAATTAACTCATTTTTGTTTAATTGATGATCAAATACATTTGCAAAACAAATAGAAACTAATTTAAGAAATGAAATTCTTGAAAAATTAGTAAGACAAGATATTTCATATTATTCAGATAAAAAAATTGGAGAGCTATTAACTAATGTAATTTCTGATTCACAAATTGTTGGAAATCAAGCAGTTGATATACCAATGAACGTTGCAAGTGCATTTTCTCAAGCTATAGTTGGTTTATTATTAACTTTCATTCTTGAGTGAAGAATTGCACTAGTTGGTTTTGTAATATTTATGCTAATTTTAATTTCATTTTTTGTAACTTATGCAATTTTAGTTGCTAAGTATGAAAAAGTAAGATTAACAATGGAAAAAACTAATGGTAATGTAATTGATAGAGTTATTTCCATTAGATTAATTAAATCATCAGGAACAGAAGATTATGAAACAGAACATTTTAAAGAAAAACATGTAGATTATTATAAACAAGCTAAACCTTTAGGAAAATGATTAAGTTTGTTTTCAATGATTGTTTTTGCAGGAGATTTTTTATTATTATTTACAGCTCCATTATTTACAGCTATTTTTTTTGGGGGAAATACAGATACTAGTAAAATAGAAGCTTTCTTTAAAATATTTCCATCATTTGTTATGGCTCAAGGAATTTTAACTGCACCTATTATTACATTATTTATAATTTCAGGATCAGCTGCCATGGCAGGAGTGTCATCATCTAGAATTTTAAGAACTTTAAATGCAGAATCTATTTTAGATTTTCACTATTATGAGGGAATAGAAATTGACAATTTAAAAGATGATATTGTATTTAAAAATATTAAGTTTAGGTATCCAGAAAAACCTGAAAATTTAGTATTACCAAATTTTAATTTTATATTAGAGTATGGTAAATCATATGCTTTTGTTGGTGAAACAGGAAGTGGAAAATCAACAATTGCAAAATTATTATTAAGATTCTATGATCCAACAGAAGGTCAGATATTGATTAATAAAAAAGATGATTTAAAAGAAGTTAATTTATCTACATATTTAAATCATGTTGGCTATGTTGAACAAGAACCTCAAATTTTATTTGGTACAGTTTTAGACAATATTAAATATGGATGTTTTGATGCAACAGATGATGAAGCAATCGAAGCATGTAAAAAAGCTGAATTACATGCTTTGGTAATGAGTTGACCAGAAGGATACAAAACTGTTTTAGGAGAACGTGGATTTATGTTATCAGGGGGACAAAAACAACGTTTAATTATAGCAAGAATTTTTTTAAAAGATCCAGAACTATTAATTTTAGATGAAGCAACAAGTGCTTTAGACAATATTGTAGAAAAAGAAATTCAAACAAAATTAAATCAGTTAATGAAAGGCAGAACAAGTGTTACTATTGCTCATAAACTTTCAACTATTAAAGAAGTTGATCATATTGTTGTAATTGGTGCAAATGGTGGGGGAATTATTCAAGAAGGAACATTTAATGAATTAATTAAAAAACCTGGTCATTTTAAAAATTTATATGAAGCTGGAAAAATCAACAAATAATTAGTTGAAAACTATATCAAAATAGAGCAATATAAGTTTTGTTTTTAATAATAAAAATACTTATTTAATTGTATAAAGTAAATTATATTTAAACAAAAATTTTAATATTTTTTAAAAAACTTTATATAAAATATTATTTTTAATTATAATAATTAGTTTATAATAATTTTATTAATTAAAATAGGAGAAAAAATATGAACAATAAAACTGAAAAGTTAAAACAGGGCATATTTAAAGTAGCTGTTTCTTCAATGATTTTATTTATTATTTCATTAGTTTTAACTAGTATTTTTGTAACATTACTTATAATATATACTTTAAATATAAAAATTTCATGATTATGGCTGGGACTTTCTTTTGTAACAGCTGTTATTGGACTGTTTGCACTTTTTTCAATGATTGGTGGTTTTGTTTTTTTAAAAGCTAATAAAAATTGAGAAGAAATGCAAAAAGTTAGAAAAAAATCAGCTCTTGATTGGGGATTATTTTATTTTGTATTTGCAGAAAAAATTGATAAATTTTCTGATATTGAACATGAAAATCAAATTAAAAATAATGAATTATAGATTTTTTTAGTCTATAATTTTTTATAGAAAAATGGAGATAATAATGTTTATTACAAAGAACAATTTAAAAGATTGAAGATTATGATATAAGTTAATAGTAGCTTTATTAATTTTAACTTTTATATTTGAAATACTTATAAAAGGTCTAGTAATATAGGCAATGATTCTTCTAAAAATGAACCAAGTATTTTAAATATATGATCAAAAGATGAAGCTGGAAAGGTTATTGGATACGATTATTATGGTTATGTAATTAATTTTTTTAGTTTCTTTACTATTCAATCAAATATATTAATAGTTGTATGATTATTGGTTGGTTTTTTCAATCACAATAAAGAGGGAGAAATAAAAATATTGAAAAAATCATTTTCTCTAAGTGTTATAACTTATATAACAGTTACTGCAATTATTTTTAACTTTATGCTATTGCCACAAGTATTAGCATCAGGGGACAATAACTTTGGAGCACTTTGATGAGTAGAACAAATGGTTGTTCATACACTTGGACCAATTGCAGCAGTTGTTTATTTCTTATTTTTTATGAAACAAAATTTAGAATTTAACTTTAAAAAATTTATTAAAAAAGATTTTTGAATAATAGCAATCTATCCAGTTGCTTATTTAATTTATACTTTAAGTCGTGAAGAGTTAATTTATAGAAGTTATGGATCAGATGCAAGTTTAGCACATAAACATCAAGCTTATCAATATTTTTTCTTAGAAATACATAATAAAAATGCTCTAGGTTTAGGAAATGAAAGTTTTATGAATAATGGTTTAACATGATTGTTTATTGCCATAATAACAATTGTTGGAATTATTATAGGTTTAGGAAGTCTTTACTTATTTATTGGTTCAAAAACAAGTAATATAAGAAATAGTTGAAAAAATCAAAATAATGAAAAAAAATTACAACAAGCAACGTAGTGGCAATCTTCTTAAAAAACACAATAAAATAATAAGTAAGTTTTTTAGGACTAACTATCTTGGTTTAATCATATTTTTAATTGATCAAACTATTTTTGGAACAATTCTTGTTTTATTCATTTTAAACCTAGTATTAAAAAATCAAATAAATTGAATTTCATACTCAATTGTTGGGGGTAGCATTTATTTGCTTTTAAAATTTACCTATACAAACTGATTTGCAAAGAATAAGTTTTTTAAATGTATTGATTTTTTTGATTACACAATAAAATTAGAAAATAATAAATTTAGAGCTAAAAGAGCTATTGAATTTATAACAATTTGATTCTGAATTTATATAATTTCTGTAAATTTTACTACTGTTATTTTTATTAACTATGAATTAAATAATGTTTTATCTAATACACCTGTAATGAAAGCTATAGTTACTTCAATATTAAATGTTCTTTTAATCCCTTCATTTTTAAATTCATTTCAAAAATTAGCAGATTCTAATGTTGAAGTAGAATCAAACTATAAAAATTTAATTAAAACACAATATTTTTCAAATCAATCTTTATTTGAAGATGCAAAATTCTCAGATTATTATTTAAATGTAAAATTCTCAAAAAATGATCTAACTTCTAAAAATGGATTGTTTATATTTACAAATAAAAAAGATTTAAATGAATCTGAAATATTGGAAATTAAAAAGGTAAATGAAAAAATATTACAAATATATAAAAAAAATTGAGAAAACTACTATGAATTATTAGATTCAAGTTCAGTGCTACAATTTTCAAAAGGAAGTATTAGAAATTTATTTTGAATTGAAAGAATATATGATCATATATTCTTAGATTTTTTTAATATTTAATAGAAATATATTATAAATTATATTTAAAATTGAATTTTGTCTTTATATAACTAGGTTTTACCTAGTTTTTTTATTTTATTTATATAATTAACAATTTTATAAAATTTCTTTAGAACTAAATTGAAGGTTCCCTCTATAGAGGGAACGTTTTTTTTTTTTTTTTATCATTTTTTATTTATTCTAATTCTATCATTATTATAAAAATCTAATCATGCTCATTCTATTTTTAAGCATTGATTGATGTTTTCAATATGACATGTTCTTATAGTTTCATCTTTTAAACGACTATGAAAACTTTCATGCTTGCCATTATGATGAGGTGTTCCTGGTTTTGAATAACTTCTAATGATTTGCAAATCATTACATAAATTTATGTAGTTTTCAGAAGTATATTGATTTCCATTATCTGAATGTAATAATATTGGACAAATTATTTTTTATTTTTATATTCCATTTTTACAGCTTCAAGCACAAAATTTGTTTTTTGATTATCTATTCTTTTAGATTTTCCTATTATTTCTCCAGTTAAATTATCTTGAATTGTGCAAATATAACCTTTTTTTGTTTTAACTGAAAATTGAGTTATGTCACTAGTTCAAATGTTTTCAAATCCCATTTCTTTTGCTTCTTTAAGATAATTTTTTCTAATAGTTTCTTTATATTTTTTAATTTCATGTTTAGTTTGTTTCTTAATATAATATGCAATATGATTAAATTTTTTAAATATACGTTCTAATTTTTTGTGATTTATCCTAAAAGGGTCAATATAATTCAATTTAAAATATAAAGATCATCTTTTAGCACTATAAGCACTAAGAAAATTATTTTTTTCAATTTCTGAAATCACTAAATTCATAATTCTTGTATCATTGAGGAAATTCATTAAAGTTTTATTTTCTTTATATGTTGATGTTCTATTGATATTTAAAATTTTGCAAATTATTGTTCGATTATATTTCGTATTTATTAATAATTCCTGAATTATTTCTTTTTGGTTTCGCCCTTGGAGGCTCATTGCTTTTTTAAAATATTATTCTCCTTAATTAATTCTTTATTATAGTCGAATAGAACTCCTATAAACAAATCATTTGCCTTTTGAGATATGCTGTAATCTATTTTATAAGGCAAGCGAGGTTTTGCTTCACTTATCTTTGCATTTTTATATTTGTTAATTATTGTTCCAATTGATCCAGTAGTTGAGTTAAATTTTAATGCTATTTCTTTTAGAGAATAGCAATTCAAACTTAATTCAATAATTTTTTCTTTTTCTTCTTTAGTTCATTTTCTAAACTTTTGTCCTTTTTTAGCCATATATTTTTTCCTTTCTATTATTATATAAAAGTGTCTCCTAAAATGGGGGAACCTTCCTTTTAAAAAAAGAAAAAAAACCTTGACTTTTTTTTTTTTTTTTAATATATAATGAATATGGGTTTTTCGATAAAGAATTGCTCACTTATTTGCCTTATCAAAAAATTTATAAAAAAGGAGAAAAATGAAAAAATTATTAAGTTTATTAGCAACTACAGGTCTAGTTGCAACAACAAGTTCAACAGTTGTTGCATGTGGAGATGGAGAGGCTGCAAAAAATAAAAATGTAACTTTAGATAAACAATCAATTGAAGTTACTCAGGGGGGAACTGGTGAAATTAGCATTACATCAACAAATGATCTAACAGGGGTTAAAATTGAAGGTCAAGTTGAAAATAAAGTAACAGCAACAGTTCAAGATAAAAAAATAAAAATTACAGTTTCAGAAACAGCTGAAGAAAAAGATTATATTTTAACAATTACTGGAGATAAAATAAATAGTAAACATTTTTTAGTTAAGGTTAAAGAAAAATCAGTTTCAAGTCTAACAACTGTTGTAAAAACTAATGTGATTTTATATTCAGAAATAGTAGAAGTTACTCAGGGGGGAACTGGTGAAATTAGCATTACATCAACAAATGATCTAACAGGGGTTAAAATTGAAGATCAAGTTGAAAATAAAGTAACAACAGCAATTAGTGGTAAAAAAATAATAATTACAGTTTCAGAAACAGCTGAAGAAAAAGATTATATTTTAAAAATTACTGGAAAAAACATAAATAGTAAAACTTTTAAAGTTATAGTTAAAGCAGAACCTGCTGTAAAAACTGATGTGATTTTAGATAAAGAAATAGTAGAAGTTACTAAAGGAGGAACTGGTGAAGTTAGCATTATATCAGAAAATGATTTAGCAGGTGTTAAAATCGGAATTCAAGTTGCAGGTAAAGTAACAACAGCAATTAGTGGTATAAAAATAACAATTACAGTTTCAAAAGCAGCTGAAGTAGGAGATTATACTTTAACAATTACTGGAAATAACATAAATAGTAAAACTTTTAAAGTTAGAGTTAAAGCAGAACCTGCTGTAAAAACTGATGTGATTTTAGATAAAGAAATAGTAGAAGTTACTAAAGGAGGAACTGGTGAAGTTAGCATTATATCAGAAAATGATTTAGCAGGTGTTAAAATCGGAATTCAAGTTGAAAATAAAGTAACAACAGCAATTAGTCGTAAAAAAATAATAATTACAGTTTCAGAAGAAGCTGAAGTAGGAGATTATACTTTAACAATTACTGGAAATAACATAAATAGTAAAACTTTTAAAGTTAAAGTTCTTGCAAAATAATAAATATAATTTTATTTAATAGAAACTAATTTATATTAAACTAATAATCATAATAAAATGTTTTTTTAAAAGTATTTTATTATGTAATTAATTTATAAATAGCTATTCATATATTAGTAAAAAATTTATAATGAATTTTATATAGAATTTAACCAAAATTTATTTTAATAAATCTATATAAAGAAATTTAAAAAATAAAAATAAGTGTATTTAGTACTTATTTTTATTTTTTAGAACAGGATCTGAAAATTTTAAAGTGAATAATTACCAATTTTAACTTCTATGAACTAAAGTGGGTTGAAGTGAGTAGGCGTACTTATGCTTATTTTTTTATTTATATAATTATTATTACAATTGATTCAATGATTAAGTTAAATTTTAATACTATTTCCTTTAGAGAATATCATTTTAAAGTTAATTAAATAATTTTTTATACTTTTTTAACCATATATTTTTTTGTTTCTATTATTATATAAAAGTGTCTCCTAAAATGGGGGAACCTTCCTTTTAAAAAAAGAAAAAAAACCTTGACTTTTTTTTTTTTTTTTATAATCATATATATCAATTTAAATTGTTTTATTTCCTTTTTAAAAGTTCTAAAAAGAAGCAAAATATGAAAACTTATTATGTGTATTGGTAAAAATTGATGTTGTTGCTTCATCAACTATTAGCGTAGTTTTATGTTGCTAAAAATATAGTATAAAAAAACTTTAAATCAAAAAGTGAATTAACTGAAGTTATTTAAGATTTTCAAAAGGATGTGATAAATTTATGAACATGACATTAAGAGGGCAAAAGGGGCGAGGGAAAAAGTAAGGGGGTAAGAAATACCCCAAGTAAATATTAAAAAACTGCTATAAAAAGCAGTTTTTATTTTGATTAAGAAAGTAAAGGTGATCTAAACTATCTGCAAATTCGCAGTTAATAAAATTTTTGCACATATATGTGCTCTAAACCTATATAAATAAAAATAAAAACGTCATGACAAAGCTAAAATTTAAAAAAGTTGCTAAAGCTATTAAATGCTTAACAAAATAAATGCAATTATTTTTTATAGTACCTAAATGACAAAAATAAATATAAATATCGAGATTATAATCTTAGATTGTATTCTAGAATTATTTATAAAAAATTATTTAAAAATAATCTTAATTAATTTAAACTTAAAAATTAACTTTAAATTAATTAATAATCTTTGATTATAATCGTTTGATTATAAAAAATTTAAAAACCAAATAAACAATAATAAATAAATTTTCCCCAGGGAAAAAATAGAAAGGACATCTATGGGGAGTGAAAATAAAAAAGTGTGGTTATTAAACCATTGATTTAAGGGTTGAAATAGTAATAAAACAGCATTTGCAATTCAAAGTCCTTGAAATAAAAATGGACTAATTTGAATTTACAAAAATTACTATTTATCTAGTAAATATAAGAATCGTTTTGGAATTGAAGTCAATATTATTAATTACAAAACTAAAGAAACTCATTTTTATCAAGAAATAATTTACTCTTTAGGAGAAAAACAAGTAAATCTGATTTCAGGAGAAATTTTAGCTAATTTCTTTGAAGAGTTAAATAATAAAAATTCTCAAGAGTATAGAGAATTTGTAACAAAATTTATGATTAAAACTAAATTCAATGTTGATCAAGATTTAGATTATATAAAATTTAATTCTTTATTTGAAAAAGTTAAACAAAAAGAAAATTTTAAAAATAATGTAATTTATATCTACGGTAAACCAGGAGTTGGTAAAACCACTTTTATTAATAAATTTGTTGAAAATTCAAAATCTAATTCTGAAATAGTTAATATCTCAAAGTGAATTAAATCACATCAACAAGCTTGATAAAATGGTTATGAAGGAATCTATGCACCAAGTCCTAGTCGCTTAGCTCAAAAACAAATTTTAATTATTGATGATTTAGGAAGTGAATTTATTCATAAATCAACACTTCCTTATATTTACAATTTATTAAATGAAAGATTTGAAAAGAGCGAACAAGATAATACTTTAATTACAATAATTACTTCAAATTATGATATAGATAAGTTAGAAAAAAACTATAGTACTAAATCTGATAATATATCTAGTTCAAGAATAATTTCTAGATTAAAAGGAATAATTAATTTAAATATAGAATTTGAAGGCATTGATAAAAGATACTCTAATGAAATTGAAAATAAAAATTTTGAATATATTGATTTTTAATTTTCCCCAGGGAAAAAAATGGATAAAATAATATTTTTAATTGGAGTAGGAGTCACTGGCGGTCTTCTTGCTGGAAAACTAGCAAAATTTTTATCAAATAATGATAATTTAGTATTAATTGATGGAGATAAAGTTGAATATAAAAACGTTATGCGACAATCTTTTCAAATTCATGATGTTTACAATTATAAAGCTGAAAGTTTAGCTAAAAAAATAAATAGTATAAGTAGATTTAAAAATTGTTATTCTATTAATAAATTTTTAAATAAAGAGAATTCTTTATTTAAAATAATTAAATCTTTTAACAATGCATTTAATAAAGCAATAATAATAAGTTGTGTTGATTATGACTTGGATGAAATCCAAAAGAAAACTTAGAACAAAGTAAATTAATTGAAAAAACTTTAGGAGATGGAAAACCCAACCCTGATTATGATTATTTAATTAATCCTCAAACAGGAATGAGAAATGAATATATCTACATTGAAAGAAATATGAAGTTTCCTTTCTATCAAAATCCACTTGATAAATATGGAAATAGAATAAAAGATTTTAAAGACTTAAATAAAGGAATTATTGCTGAAGCAATTGTCGCAAATAGTGGAGTTACACTTCTTGAGAAATTTGATATGTCAAAAGTTTATCAAGTTGACAGATTAAAATTAAATGAAAAACTTGAAACAATTGAAAGGCACGAAAATATAAGTTTAAATTTGAATGAACAATTGTCTATAGAAGGTTTATGACAGTATGTTATTTATTTAAAAGATTATGTTAAAAAAGAGGTAGATTCTTCTAATCCAGGTAATGAAAAATTTTTAGCTACAAAAGGAAGTACAATTCATAAACTCCTTTATATCTCTAATAAAGCAAAAGATTATACAAAATTTTCTAGTTTAGATTTTATTGCTAAAGATCAAAACATATTTAAATTTTGAGACTCATTACAAGGAGTTCATTTAAAAAATTATTTAATAGCTTATACAACAATTAATACTAGTCAAAAAATAGAGCAGTTAACTTATGAACAAGTAATTATGTATTGAAAAAAATATGTAAGTGATCAAATAAGTCAAAAAGTCGATGTTCCCCAAATTCCTGTAAGTTTTAAAGACTTAAATAATTTAAATATTAGTAGTTTAAAAATGAATGAAATAAATCCTATAGAAGTGAAGAATAAAATTATTGAACATGTTAAAAAATATATGAAAAAATTTAATGTAAATGTAGTTTCTTAGCAGATCCATATATGGAAATAGAAAAATATCAAAGAATATCATTTTCTTTAGAAAAAGAAATTCTTGAATCATTTAATAATGGTGAAAGTCATATTATAGTTTGAGAAAAAATTAAAAAATCAAATATTACAAAAAGAACAATATCAAATATTTTAAAACGAAATGCTAAATTTGATTTTAAAAATTTAGATGTATCTAATGAAGAATTTAAAAATGATTTACCTGTTTATGTGGATATTGATGATTGTTGAACAACAGTTAGATTTAAAAATAAAAAAAGATGATTTAGAGTTAGGGTTGCTGTTGCATATCAAGGAAAACAAAAAGAAGGTAAAAGAAATAAATTAATTAATAAAAAAGTATTTTTAAAAACTTTTTTAAAAGATAAGTCATGTAATACTTATGATTATTCATATTGATTAAAAAACGAAATAGAAAAAAATTATAGAAGTTTAACTAATAAAAAATTTGTAATTTGTGGAGATGGGGCAAATTGGATTTCAGAAATTGCAAATAATTTAGGAGCGGAATTTTTTTTAGATAAATTTCATTTATTTCAAAAAATATATTTTTGTTTTCCTTATAAAAGAAGTAAAAATAAAAGTAAATTAATGAAATTATATGAATTAGCTATTGATAAATATAAATCTAAAAATATTAAATCTTTAATTAATTTTTTATCTGAAAATATTGATTCAATTGGTTTAAAAAATGAAAGAATTAAGGAAACTATTAAATATATTTCAAATAATATTAAAGGAATTGAAAATCATTTTAAAGATTGATATATTGGATGTTTTGCTGAAAGTGCAGTAAGTCACCTAGTGAAATCCATTAAAGGTTATGGAGCTAAAATTTATAATAAAAAAACATTTGATTTACTTATTAATTTAAAAGCAACAAAAATTAATAATATTGATATTTTAGAAATAATTTATTTTAAGTTTAAAGAAAATTTAGAAGATCAAATATATTATAATTTAAAAATGTTTATTCCAAATAGGCATAATAATTTTGTAAAACGAAATTTAAAATTAGCTAAAATTCCTATTTTGGATTCTAAAAAATCTTCATATAATGAACTAATTAGAAAATTAATACATTAAATTTTTAAAATCTATTAAACTGCAAACTTGGCCTCCAAGTTCTTTTTGAGCTAGTATTTATGCTAGCACAAAAATTGCGAATGCTAGCATTTTTTTTGGTAAAAAACCCTTTAATAAAGGGTTTTCCAAAAAAAGTGATAGTATTCCTTATCCTGTTACCAAAAACTTCGTTTTTCGGTAAAAAAAGAAATTTATTTAGTTTTTTTAAATTATTTATGTTAATATTTTTGTGAAATAAAAAACTCGAAATTTGCAGTTTTTAAATATTTACTTGAATATGGTTTAAATTTGATTAATTCAAATTAATTAATATGGCCATCACCCCCTTAATATTTCCCACAGCCGGCAAAAGAAGAAAGTTGCAAAATATTTTTATTCTTTTATAATATACATATTGAGGATAAAAAAAATGAAGATAAGGGTTAAGAAAATAAAATGAGCAAATTGAATAATTTATAGTACAATTTTTATTTTATTTACAATTTTTTTCATTTTACCATCAATTAATTTTTTAAATGTAGAATTTCATAATTCATATGTTTTAATTTTTTTAAAATTATTAATTGGTCTTGCAGGAATTATAGCAATTTTAACAAAATATATTAAAGAATATACTCAATTTATTATAAATTTAGATATTAATAAAGATAATGTTATTTCTTTAAAATGAACTCTAAGAAAAAATAATTTAATAGCTTTTTTAAAAACAACTTTATCTATAACACCTTTTTTATTATTTGCAATTATTCAAGGTTCAAAATTAAATAGTAAAATTATAACTGAATTCATGGATAATATAAGTATTAATAGTGGAAAAACTTATACTACTATATCTGGATTAGCTCAAGAAGTATCAAAAACATTTATAGTTTTACTTTTTGAAAAAGTATTACATAATAGTCAGCAAATTTCTTTTATAGTTTCGTTATTTATAGTTGGTATGATTTTTTCATCATTTTTAATGGTTATTATTTATGGTATTTATAAAATATCAATGAATAATTATTTCAAAGAAATTAATAAACAATTTAATAAATTTTCAAAAAATTTAAATATTGAAAATAAAGATATAATAAAGCAAAATTTTGTTTTAATGGTTGAAGAAAAAGAAAATAAAGAAAAAACAATTCAAAATGAAAGATTAGTAAATTTGTATACAATTTTAAATAAAAAACAATCTGATTTTTGAAAAGAAGTTAAAAAATCAACTACACCTCCAAATTTTAACTAAAAAATATAATAATTTACTTAGTTAAAAACAAGTGTAGATACTTAATAAAATTTAAAACAAATATAAATAATAATACCTCTTAAAGGAGTCGGAATCTTTAAGAAACCAATAGCATTTTTATGCTATTTTTTTATTTGATTTGATATAATAATTTAGTAAATAACTTATAAGGAGTAAGCAAATGATATTTTTCAGAGATCTAGTGTTTGGTGTGAACTAGAATTTATCACTGTTGAATGTTGTATAAGCTAAAAAAATTAAAGATATTGAGTGGGCTTTATTTAAAAAGTCAATTAGGATGGTACCGCGTATTGTTAAACAATTCGTTCCTATTTTTTAATTTATTTATTAAAAAATAGGATTTTTTTTATTTAAAAAGGAGAAAAATATGAAAGAATTAGAAAAAAAATATAATCATTTGCAAGTTGAAAAAGATAAATATGAACTTTGATTAAAACAAGACTTATTTAAAGCTGAATTTAATAAAAATAAGCAACCATTTTCAATAGTAATTCCCCCTCCAAATGTTACAGGTAAATTACATTTAGGACATGCTTGAGATGGTGCTTTACAAGATATATTAATTAGATTTAAGAAATTAAATGGTTTTGATACTGTTTGAATTCCAGGAATGGATCATGCAGGTATTGCAACTCAAGCAAAGGTGGAAGAACGTTTAAGAGAACAAGGCATTTCAAGACATGATTTAGGAAGAGAAAAATTTATTGAAAAAGTTTGAGAGTGAAAAGAAGAGTATGCTAAAACTATTAGAAATCAATGAGCAAAATTAGGTCTTAGTTTAGACTATTCAAAAGAAAAATTTACATATTCAGAGCAGTTAAATGAAATTGTCAATTATGTTTTTGTCAATATGTATGAGAAGGGACTAATTTATAAAGGCAAAAGAATTATAAATTGAGATCCAAAGCAAAAAACAGCTATTTCAAATATTGAAGTAATTTATAAAGAAACAAAAGGGGCAATGTATCATTTTAAATATACATTAAGTAATGATGAATCACAGTTTTTACAAGTTGCAACAACTCGTCCAGAAACTATGTTTGGAGACGTTTGTTTAGTTGTTAATCCAAAAGACCAAAGATATATCAAGTATATTGGAAAAACAGTTGTAAACCCTTCAAATCAAGCTTTAATACCTGTTATAGCAGATGAATATGTGGAAATTGATTTTGGAACAGGGGTAATGAAATGTACTCCAGCTCATGATATTAATGATTTTGAACTTGGTTTAAAACATAACTTAGAACAAATTGTTGTTATGAACGATGATGCAACAATGAATGAAAAAGCATTAGAGTTTAGTGATTTAGATAGATTTAAAGCAAGAGAAAAACTTGTTGAAAAACTAATAAAAGAAGATAAATTTATTAAAAAAGAAGAAATAATTCATCAAGTTGGTTATTCTGAAAGAAGCAACACTATTGTTGAACCTTTTATTTCAGATCAGTGATTTGTTAAAATGGATCATTTAGCAAAACAAGTATTAAAATTACAAAGTTCAAAAGATGCAATTAACTTTTTTCCTAATAGATTTAATGAAACATTAAATAAATGAATGCAAAATAGTTATGATTGAACTATTTCTCGTCAATTGTGATGAGGACATCAAATTCCCGCTTGATATCATAATAAAACAAAAGAAATTTATGTAGGAGTTATTCCTCCTAGTGATGAAAGTAATTGAACAAGAGATTCAGATGTTTTAGATACTTGATTTTCAAGTGCTTTTTGACCATTTGCAACAATGGATTGAACAGCTAAGCAAGAATCAGAAATGATGAAAAGATATTTTCCAGTTTCAATAATGGTTACAGGTTATGATATTATTTTCTTTTGAGTAGCTAGAATGGTTTTTCAAAGTTTAGAATTTACAAAATCAAAACCATTTAAAGATGTTTTAATTCATGGACTTGTTCGTGATGCACAAGGAACAAAAATGTCAAAATCTCTTGGCAATGGTGTTGATCCAATGGATGTAATTGAAAAGTATGGTGCTGATTCATTACGTTATTTTTTATTGACTAATTCATCTCCAGGACAGGATTTAAGATACAATGAAGAGAAATTAACAAGTACATGAAATTTCATTAATAAAATTTGAAATGCTTCAAGATTTGTTATGATAAATATTGATAAAATTCCAACAAATAAGGAATTTGAAGAAAATTTTAAAAAAGTTGATGTAGCAAAAAATCAAATAGATTTATGAATTTTAAATAAATTAATTGAAACTCAAAAACAAGTTAAAGAAGCTATTGATAAATATGAGTTCACTATAGCAGGAAAAATTTTATATAACTTTATTTGAGATGATTATTGTTCTTGATATATTGAACTTGCAAAAGTTCAAATAGGAGAGAATGATTTATTAAATAAAGAACAAAAAGAATTTAGTAAATTAACTTTAGGATTTGTATTAAAAAATATTTTAATTATGTTACATCCTTTTGTGCCATTTGTTACAGAAGAAATTTATCAATCTTTTGATTTAGAATCATCTATTTTAAAAGAAAGATGATTAGAAAAAGAATTTAATATTAAAGTTGATTCAATTAAACATATTTTTGATATCATAACAGCTTTAAGAGAATTTAGAGCAAATCAAAATATTAAAAATTCAATCAATTTAAATGCTCATTTAAATATTGCAAAATCATCATTTAAAAATGTATTGGACAATGAAATTAATTATATTAAATTGTTTATTGAAAAAATAGTTAATTGTAGTTTAAAAATAAATGAAATTAATGATAAAGATTTTACTTCACTTCCAGTAAATGATTATTTTTTAGATATTCCAAATAAAGACTTTTTTGATAAAGAAAAAGTCTTAGAAGAAACTCAAGAAAAAGTAAATGAACTTTTAAAAGAAATTGAAAGAAGTGAAAAAATGCTTTCCAATGATAATTTCATTAAAAGAGCTGTTTTAGAAAAAGTTGAAGAAGAAAAAAGAAAATATGAAGATTATAAAAAACAATATACTCTATTATTGGAAAAACTTAAAGATTTAAAAAAATAAAAGTTGTAACTTTTATTTTTTTGTCGATAAATTTAATTGGGGTGTTATATGAAAAAAATTCGCTATATTTCAATATTAATGTTTTCTTTATTAATTGGTGCTAGTTTATTTTTTATAGTAAATACAAATTTTGAAAATAATTCAAATTATAAAGTAGCTTATGATAATTATGTTTACTTTAAAATGAAATTTGATATAACTTTACTAGATCAAGATATTTTACCTGTAAAAGTAAAAAATAAAAAAATACAAGTAAATCAAATGATTTTTTAAGAGAAAACAAGTTAATTTATTTGATATTGAAAATAATAAAAACTTGAAAAAAAATAATACTATTTTGTTTTATCCAAAACCTAATGTGGATGTTTTAAGAATTAGTAGATTTGAAGTTCAAAAAGATTTTTTTACATCTAGAGGTATAAGTGAAAATGTAGCAGAGAAAAGTGTAGATATATTTTTAAATACTAAAAATTCTTATGAACAGTGTATGATTAAACTGCAAGAAATTTATAAAGGAAGTTTTAATGCTTAATTTTATAAAAAAGCATTGCCTAAATTGATCTACTAAAATAAATTGATTTTTTTTAACATTTTTAACAGTTATATGTATTGCTATGACAAAAAATATAGACAATATTTATATATGTATTGTTTTTTATGTAATAATTTTGGCAGTATTTAGTTTTAATATTAAAAAATCTTATCCCTTTTTATTAGTTAATATTTTGTTTTTAACTTTATTTCTATTATTTTATAAATTTGATATTAATAAACTATTAAACTTTAGTTTTTATAAAGTAATTGAAGTAAAAGAAAATTATATTTTAATAAAACAATTGAATACTCTCTATTATTTAAAAGTAGGGGAGGTGAATATATCGATAGGGGAGTATATAACTTTAAAAGGCAACTTTGAGAAAATCAATGTTTATGGGAATTTTTGAGAATTTGACTTTAATGCTTATTTATTAAATAGAAATGTTAAATATAAAATAATTAATAGTTCAATTACCAAGTTAAATTTTTATTCAGTTCAATATTTTCTATTTAAAATAATAAACTCCTCTAATGATTTATCTAAATTATTACTTTTTCAACAAAAAAGCGATTATTCTATTTTTAATAATTTAAATTCTTATTCTCTTGGTTATTTAATTAATTTGAGTGGTTTAAATATTTATATTATTTCTAATTTTTTAAATAAAAAATTACTTGATAGATCTCAAATATATAGAAAATATAAAATAATTCTTATTATCTTATTTTTTTACTATAGTTATCTTTTGAATTTTAAATTATTTATACTAAAATCAGCTATTTTACTTATTGTTAATTGAATTGAGCTAAATTGAAAGTTTAAGTTTTCAAAAGTTACAAAGTTATCAATACTTTGAATTACATGTTTATTTATAAATCCTTTATTTATTTTTAATATAGGCTTTATTTTTACTATTATAGCTTTTTTATTTTTAAAAAAATATAAAGATAAAAAACCAATGACAAATATTTTATACAATTTTTTAATCATAAATGCTGTTTTTGCACCTGTTCAAATATTTTATTATTACAAAATATTTTGATTTAGTTCAATTTTTAAAATTCTTTTAATTCCCATGATAACTTTTAGTTTTATTAGTTCTTGCTTTTTTATGATTCCATTTGCAAAACCTATTCTTAATTTAATTTATGATCTACTTTACTTTTATTCCAAATCTTTAACATATATTAATGTAATAACAATTTGTGGAAGCTTTAGTTTTTTATTTTTAATAACTTATTTTATTTTACTTACTGTAATTATTTACTTTAAATTTAATAAAAGAGTCTTAAAAATATTCTTTTTGTTTTTATTTAGTTTAAATACATTTTTGATACTTGAATTAAATCAATTTTCACAAATAAGTCCTATTATTACAATGTTAAATGTTGGCAATGGAAATAGTTTTTTATTTCAATATAAGAAAAGAACTATTTTATTTGATGCTGGAAAAGGAACAGGGTTTAGTAAAAATAGCTTAGAACAATTTTTAGTTTATAAAGGTGTAAGAAAAATTAATGCAGTTTTTATAAGCCATAATCATAAAGATCACTATGATCAGCTTGAAAGTATAAAAAAACTTATAAATTAAATAATATATTTTTTAATTATAATTTAAAAACTAATTATAGTTTTAAAGACTTAAAAATTACAAATTTTATAGAATTAATCAACAATGATGAAAATGATAATTCTCAAATTTCTTTGGTTGAAATTCAAAAACATAAAATTTTATTTACAGGAGATACAACAAAGAAAAGAGAATATCGATTAATTAAAAATAAATTATTCTTAAATAAAATAAAAGAGGGTATAGATTTTTTACAAGTAGGACATCATGGAAGCAAAACAAGTACTTCTGAAAAATTTATAGAAATTATTAAACCTCAAACTTGTTATATATCTGGTCACAAATCTATGACTTTGGATTTTCCAAATAAAGAAACAATTGAAACACTAAATAAATATAACTGTAAAACTTATGTAACAAATGGTAAAACAAGTTATAAGTATATTATTAAAAATAAGCAAACAATTAAAATATAAAAAAACTCTTATTACTAAGAGTTTTTCTTATTATTTGTTTAATTAATTATTTCATTAATCTTGATTTTTCTCTTGCAGCTTTATTTGCTTTAAAAATTCCTTTAGTTACTGATTTGTCTAATAAACTTACAGCTTCATTAATTAAATCATCTTTTTCTTTTGATTCTTCTGCTTTTGCAAATAAAGCTTTTTTAACTGCAGTTTTAACTGAACTTCTAAAAGCTTTATTTGCTAGACGTGATTTTTCATTAGTTAAAATATGTTTTTCTTGTGACTTAATATTTGCCATTTTCAATTCACCCCTTTAAACAAGATATTTTATATACATATAGATTATATAGTAAAAAAATAAGTAATTCAAAATAAATTATTTTTTTTCTTTATTTTTAATGTTAAATTATATTATAAAGGTGATAAATATGTTCTTTGTATACTCAAATGATAATTTTTTAATAAAAAAACAAGTAGAAAAATTAATTCAAAAAATTAATACTAATAAAGAATATGAAATTTTTGATTATTCATTAATTGATGATTCAATTTCATCTATATTAGAAGAAATAAATACTTATTCAATATTTTCAACAAAAAAAATAATAATTATAAATGATTGTTGATTTGTTAGTGAAAGTAAAATTAAAATGCATAAAAATTATGACATAAAATTTGTTGAACAAATTTTAAACTCAGCAAATAAAGAAGTTCAAATAATTATGACTTTAAATTCAAATAAATTTTCAAAACGACTAAAAATTACTAAATTAGTTGAAGAAAAATGTAAACTTTTAAAATTAGAAGAACCAAATTCAGAGCAAAAAAAAGATATATTAGTCAAAAAACTTGAAAATGCTAAAATAGAGTATGAAAATGATGCTTTAGAATTGTTTATTGAAAAATTACCAAATGATATGCAAGTTTTTACAAATGAATTAGCAAAAATTATTTCTTTAAATAAAAAACTTACTTGTCAATTAGTAGAAGAAATAACTATGAAATATCATAATTTTGATACATTTCAAATTGCAAATTGTTTTCTTTCAAATGATGTAAAAATGTTTTTAAAACAATGATTAAGTTATTTAGAAATAAACAATGATATATTCTCATTTTTAATTTTATTGGCAAATAATTTAATTACTTTAAGAAATATATTAATTTATAAAGAAAAAAACATGAATAATTCAAAAATTGCTTCAATTTTATCAATAAATTTTTACAGAATTTCAAAACTATTAGAGCAAAATAAACTCAATATTGATAAAATAAATGATAAAATTAAAATATTATATGTTCTTGAAAAAAACATAAAAAATGGAATTTATGATAGTAAAATAATTCCAGAGATTGAACTATTAAAAATGTTTGATTTTTAGTAAGAATAGAGGTTAAAAAATGGAAGCTAAAAAGATATATCAAGATTCGATATTTTTATTAGCAAATTTAATTAAAAATGAGCAATTAAGAGTGGAATTATTAAATGATTCTGAATTAAAAAACCAGGCAATTGAATTAATTAATGATCTGTTAGTTTTAGAAATTAATGAAAAATGTACTTTTAAAGATCAAAAATGAAGTGCAGTTTTTGGAAAAGCTTTAGTAAATATTACAAAAGAAAAATTAAAATTTATAAAACCAGAAGATAAAAAAAATGATGATATTTTAAGTGATATTGCTTATCTTCAAACATATTTGTATAATAACTTACAAATATCAAGAGATTCATTAACTGATCAAAATTTTGAATTAAATGAACAATTTGTTAAAGAAAACTCAAAAATTACTGATGAAATTAAAGAAAAGTTTTTAAAAGTATCAGAAAAAAAACCAGAACCTGAAGTAGTAGACAAATCAAAAGAAGAGCCAAATACAAATAGTCAACAACAAAGTGGTTTTGGAGCAGGAGCATCAACTACACAAGGCAATCCGTTTATGGGTATGGGTGCAGGAATGAATTCAATTCCTCCAAGTCCACTACAAGATATAAGATTTTATCCTTATAATACAAAACCTAAATATACTAAATGATTAAAATTAGCTTTAGGTATAGTTTTAGGAATATCAGCTATATTTTTTATTTTAATATCTATTTTATTTCAAGTATTAAAGCCATATACAATTGATGAAAATTTAAATGGCTTAAATGGCTTAAATGGTTTTAGTGATCAATTTAAAACTGATTGAAGTAAAGTATTTAATGATAAAAAAATAACTAAAGTTAGTTGATATTTATCAAATTCAGTTGGAATACAAACAAATACATATTGAATAATAATGATGATTATTTTAGGATTAATGATGGGTTGAATAATTTTTTCAATAGTTCAACCGCCCAAAACTTATAGACAAAAATTTATTATACCTGCTATTAATTTAATTATTCCTGGAATGTTTTTAATTATGATGATATCTACTTTCAGTAAGGCAATTACTTATATTTTTGGAACAAATGTTTCTTATAATTTTTTAGGACAAGCTATAGCTGTTACTGGAAAAGGCCCAATGACTTTAGAAAATTATAATAAATGATTAGAAGAAAATAAAATTGGAGTGGAAAATTTATTAAATGAAATAAATAATTACTTTGATATGACAATGGCAAAAGTATTAATATGATTATTATTTATATCTATTTTATTGTCAGCAATTACTATAATTATTATTATTTTATTAAATCCAAGACTTGATAGAGATAAAATTGCAAAAGCAAACAATGAATATCAAATTATGATTTCAGAACTTATGCAAGGTAGAAGTTATGAAATAGATCCAAGTTTATATGAACCTCAAGAAGAAATTGATGCTTTCTTAAAATCACTTGAAGATAGAAAAAATAAAAAAGATAATAAGAATAAAGATAATGAAAATTAATAAATAATTTAAATATAATAAAACACAATAATTATTGTGTTTTATTATTATAATTAATTTGGGTGTATTGAATGAGAGAACAAAAAATTATTAAAGTTTTTAAAATTAATATTTTTGAAAATAAAATATTAAAAATCGGAATAATTGATGAAAAATTAAGTTATTTAGGTTTTGAAAAAGATAATATTTATCAATTTTATAAAGGTTATAAAGTTAGAAATGTTTTAAAAAATGATCAATTTGATAAATATATAGAAATTTTAAGAAAATTTGAAAATAAAGAAAAGATAGAGTTAAATTTTGAAGATTTATTTCTTCCTAATTTAACTGAAAAACAAATGGAAGTATTAAAAGAGTTAATTAAATTAAAATATGGTGAATATATGACTTATTCAGATTTTGCAAAACATATTAATAAACCAGATCACACACGTTTTATAGCAACTTGTATGGCTAAAAACCCAATATTATTAATAATTCCTTGTCATAGAATAATTTCAAGAAATAATGAAATTAAATATAGAAGTGGAATAGAAATTAAAAAATTTTTATTAAAAAATAAATATTAGACTTTTAAATTACACTTTAAAATATTGTTTATTTATTAGTTTTTTTACTCTTTATTAAGTTATAATTGTATTTTTACTTTATAATAGAGAAAAAAATGATTATAATTAAATAGTGAGGTGATTTGAGTGAGTTACTATTATAAACATGAATATAATTTTTCAACTCACTCAATTCAAAGAATAAGACAACGTCTTAATCTAGAAAATGAAGAAGAATTCAAATTAAAAGAAAAAATTTTAAAGTTAATAGGAAAATCAACTTATAGTTTTGAAACATCAAGAAATATTTATATTAGTACCCCAAAAAAAGATATTTATTTTGTAATTGATAGAGTAAATAAATTAATAATTACTGCTACACCAATTTCTCCAGAAAAACAAATGTGATTATTAGAAAATGATTAGAGAAAGGTGAATATATGAAAAGAAAAATTAAAAAAAATTTAATACTACCAAGTGAATTTTTAAATAATTGAAAAACTCAAAATAATGATGGAAGTTTTTGCTTTAAATACATTGATTTTGCAAGTGATCAAGTAGAAGAAATTGAAGTTGAAAATGTTCCTTTTATAGAACTTTTATTTAGTCATTATCAAAATTTTGATACTGAAAAAATTTTAAAACAATTTAATCAAATATCAAAAGTAGCAAAAGCTATAGTTGATAAAAGAATTAAAAAAAATGATGAATTTGTAGAAATGACAGGTAAAGAAGTATTATTTTTAAAATATTTTTATTTTTTAATAACATTAATTAATGGTGAATATAAATACTCATTTGGAGATTTAAATAAAAAGTATAGAATAATTGATGTTTTAAATTTTGAAATTGAACAATATTATAGAATGATAATTTTAAATATTGTAAGTTATTTATTGTTTGAAATGTATGATTATATTTTTAGCAAAAGAACATTTGAAAGTCTTTATGAATATGTAGAAACATCTTCAATAAACTTTAATTTACAAGAATATCAAAAAACTATTATTATTCCAAATGATATTTTAAAAACACAAAATTATAAATTTCTAGATGTTTATTTTCATAATGTAGTAAATAATACATTTTTAAAATTTTTCAAAATATCTGAATTAGATAAAGAAACTTTCTTATTAACAAATAAAACAATAGCTAATTTTATAGATGATAGAACTAAAATTAATATTTTAAGTTTATTTATAGTAGATCCAAAAGTTGCGCTAGGTTTAGTTAATTTAGGTCCAGGTAGAGGAGAGTATAGGCCATTGTTTAAATACCTTAATGAAAGTATGATAAATAAAGAGGTTCTTCCGTTTTGTTTAAAACCTGATCATAAATTAGAAGAGGATGGAATATATTTATCTGGAGAGCAAAGGTTTAAATTTTCAACTTTTGAATTAATTCAAAATCAAGTTAAATTAATCAATGATTGTTTAACTTATCGTGATTTAAAATCTGATTTTGAACAATTTATTAAATATTAATTTTTTAAAACCTTTTAAAGGTTTTTTTATTAAATAAATTAAAATATTTTTAAAATTATTTATTAATTAAAAATAAAGAATAAATTATAATAAATATAGACATTCGAATTTTAAAACAGTTTTAAAGATAAAACTAACTTTAATAAATATTAAATTTTAATTAATTTTATAAAAAATATACCTAATAAAATTAAAGTAACAATTGTAATTATATTAATAAAATAATTTATAATTAAAAATAGCATAAAAAAATATTTAAATATTTTTTTATAAAAGAAGGTGTTGAAATGAAAATTATAGGAGTAAGTGGTTTTATTGGTAGTGGTAAATCAACAATGTTACAATATTTAAATAAAAATCCTAAAATTAAAATAATTGAAGCAGATGAAATTGCAAAAAAAATTCTTTATGAAAAAGAAATACTAGTATTTATTAAACAAAAAATATCTAATGCTTTCATTAATGAAGAAATAGATAGATTAATTTTAAGAAAAGAATTATTTAATAATCATAAATTAAATGAAGAATTTACAAAAATAGCATGACCCTTAATAACCAAAGAAATTAAAAAACAAATTGAAAATGAAAAAAAAGCAGAATTAGTTTTCATTGAAGCTGCTGTTATAAGCGGCATAGATATTAAATTTGATAAAACAATTTTGCTTATAAAAAATTACATTCAAAGAATTAAAAGAGTAGAAAAAAGAGATAATAGAAAATATGAGGAAATAGATTCAATTACAAAATTTCAAGAAGAAAAATTAAAAAACTATAAATTCGATTATATTTTAGAAAATAATTTAGATAAAAAAACTTTTTATAAAAACATTGATAATTTAATTAAATTAATAGAAATAGATACTTAAAATAAAAATGAAATAAAGAATTCTTTAATAAAATTAGAAGTATGATTAAAGAGTAAAATGAAAAAGAAATCAATTAATATAATTAAATTATGAAATTGATTTTTTTAAATTTAGTAATTCGAGTAGTTCGTTAATTGTTATTTTATAATCTTTTGATTTAATAAAATTTATTTTTTCCTCTTTAAACATGCAATTTCTAATGAGACTAAAATTTTTTTAAACGATTCAAATTTTTCATTTAAATGTTCTAACTCAGATTTATTTTGTTTAGATTTTATATTAATTAATAGATTATTATCTGCTCTATATATAGAATCCCAAGTTCCAATTGTTCCCAATGAAATTTAATTTTTTTTATAAGCTTTTGTTACACCATTTTTATTTGCATAGAACATTACAGTTATTTTAATTTTTTTTGAAGAGCTTAATTATTTACAATTTGATTTGTTTGGGATAGTAAAAATGAATATTTATTTTGATAAAAAAATTATTGAAGGAACCTTTTTTTAAAAAATTCTTTATAAAATTTAAATAACTAAGTTAAAAATAGTAGAATTGATTTATTTAAATCTCTATCAAATTTCTTGCTTTTTTTATTTTTTTTATTATTATGATTATATGAATAAAAGAAAAAATATGAAAAAGAAAGTGAATTTAATTAATATATCAATTGTTTTTATTGTAGTTTTTTGTATAATTTTTAATTTTGCTACACCAAAACATAATTACGAAGTAAATAGAATTAATACAAATCAAAAAGTTGTTATGTTAACTTTTGATGATGGTCCTTCTACTTCTGCTGATGTTCAAATTATGAATATATTAGATAAATATGATGCCAAAGCTACATTTTTTGGTACAGGAATTAATTATCAAAAATATTTTACTGATCAAGGAAAAACAAAAGCAGTTATTGATAGAATGATAAAAGATGATCATACACTTGGAAATCATTCATATAATCATAATAATTATCATTTTAAAACAAAAGAAGCTTATGAAAAAGAGTTTTACAAAACAAGTGAACTTTTAGTTAAAATTTATGCTGAAAATGGTATAAAAAAGAACATTTCTGATATTCCAGTAAGAATGCCTTATCTTCAATATTATAGAGGTATGGGATATTTACAAGAAAAATTAGAGATTAAATATTTTGTAAGAGGATATTTAGGATGTGATTATAATGAAAAAATTTGTGGAAAAGAAAAAATTTTAAAACAATACAAATCTCATTTAAGTAAAGGACAAATTTTTGTTTGTCATACAAGAGATTATGCAACTCAATGATTACCTAATTTACTTGAATTTTTAAAAGAAAATAATTATACAACTACAAATTTTAACAATGAACAAAATTGAGGATACAAAAAATATGGAGGATTAATATTCTAATGTGATCAGCTATAGAAATAATTCAATTTATTACAATAAATCTTATATCAATATTTATTATATATTTTGCAAGTATTAATTTTATTAAAATTTCAACAAGTAAAAAAGTAAAATTTTTGTATATATCTTTTGCAGTATTAAACATTATTTGATTTATTTTAATTTATATATTAAATTTTGCTTTATGAAGAGGAACATCATGAGGAGCAGTAACAGGAATTAATCTTTCATTTATTATATTTGATATCATATCATTTGTTTTATTATTAATTTTTGATAAAAATTGTAAATTTAAATTAATTAAAAAATAATTTTTTAAAATAGGGGAGTTAAATATAAAATAAAAGAGAAAAGTGCTTGAGAAAGCACTTTTTTGTATTAATAATTATTGTTGGTTTAAATTATATAAAAAAAATTAAAATATATAGTACTAATTGATAAAGAATTAAATTTAAAAAAATGATTTAAAAATTAATTAAAGTATTGGAATCTATAGGGGGAGCCTTCAAAAACCCCTTGTCAAAAATAATTCTTGCTTTTTTTTTTTTTTTTATATATAATCATCGATATCAATTTGAATTGTTTATTTGCTTTTTTAAAGCTCTTAAAAAAGGAGGAAGAATGAAAAAAATATTAAGTGTATTGGCAACAGTAGGGGTTGTTGCATCATCAACTACAACAGTAATAGCATGTGGTACAAAAAAAGAGGATAAAAATTTTAAACCAGAATAACCAAAAAAAGATATTACTCAGGTTGTTCGAGATTTTTAACAGGATGTGACAAAAATATGAACAGAGCATTATGAAAAAGAAGTAGCTGGTAATTTGATTGGTGTTGAGAGTATGGAAGAAAATAATGAATTTTTAAATAAATACAATATTCAGAAATTCTCAAAATCAGAGAATAAAAGTAAATTAACTATTGAAAATAAAAAGCAATTGACAAATGATGTTGAAAAATTGTTTAAAGTAAAATTATTAAAAGAAAAAATGAATGAACTTAAAAAAATTAATAAATATAAAGTTATTTTAGATGAGGTGGATTCGGTTTTTGAACATGTCGAATTGGTTTTTAATGATAATTTTGAAATTAATTCAGGAGAAGTGGTTGAGGGAAGTTACATAGGAAATGTTATAATTGACTATAAAATTGTAGCTCAATATAAGGGACTTGTTGATGTTGAAAAATTTAAACAATCAGGAACATTGAAGTATACTTCAACTGAGAGTGAATCATTTAAAAAAGTTAGAGATGCAATGTATAAAAATATTGCAAAGGATATGTTTACTTCACAAGAAACACAAAAGTATGTTAATTTGAAGTGAAGTGATATTAAACAAAATAGTAAGGATTTTGATGCTTATTTAAGTTCGAATACTCAATTAAAAAAATATTATAATGAAAATAATAAATTTCATGAGTCTATGTTAAAAATTATTAATGACAAATATTTTAAACAACAGTTTCCTTTAATGGAAATTAGTTATGATAGAAAAAGTATTTATAAAACTGATAATTTTGCACAACAAAATCAAAAATATTTAGTTATAAATAATTTGTATAAAAATTACACTGAGTTTAAAAAAGTAATCATTAAATTAAAACCAAAATAGATCATTTGTTGGTCTATTTTTTGCATTTATATCTAATTACTAAAATTTTTGAACCATTTTCTAGTAACTAGATATAAATGCAAATTTAAAGGAGAAATTATGCCTGGCAAATTTATATCACAATTAATACGACACAGCTGAGAAACAATGACTTTAATACTTTTTAACAAACTTTGTAAATTACAAAAATAATAGTTAAAAAATAAAACATGAAAAAACCAGAATTTTATTACGCTAACTATGATAAAAATGGAGATTTAATTGGAGTTTATGATTCAGTACAAGAAGCTATTAAAAGAGTATGAGGTATTTCTATTGGAGAAAAAAGATATAAAATCTGTAGAAATTCGATTCATAATTCAATATATACAGGTAGAAGTATAAAAGGTATATGATATAAATTTCCTATAGATTATTAATTAGAAAGGACTAAAATAATGTTAAATAATAGAACTACAGAAAAACAATTTAGTTATATTAAACGTTTATATGAGCAATTAGATGAAAAAAACATTGTTTTAGAATCTAAACCAGATTTAAGAGCTGCACAAATGTTGAGTGAAGAAAACGCAAGTAACTTAATAAAAGACTTAAGATTACAATTAAATCTTTCTAATGTTAAGGTAATAAATCAATTTAATCCTTTAAAAACAATTAGTAATATAATGATTAAAAAGGAATGAATTGAGCAAGAAAATTATAAAGAAAACTCAATTTTAGTTTGAATACCTGATTATCAAAATAATCGTTATTTAGAGTGTTCTTTTCCTAAAGGTGGAAGAACAATTGAATGTGAAAATAAAAAAAGTGAATGAGTAACTAAAGAAATTGGGAGTTTAATTTATGAACAAAAATCAATTAATTTTTATCATGCAAAAATAGATTTATCAGAATGAATTAGTTGTGGAATTAGACTTGATTGAACTAAAAAAATGAGATGAATTTCTATGGATACTAAAGAACCAATTTGTGAAAAAGTAAATCAAAAATATGAAAATTTTGTTGACTTATTTGAAGCAATAATTTTAGACTTTAAAAGTAGTAAAATGCAACAAGAAGAAAAAATACTAAAAAGTAAGATAGAAGCAAAAAACAGAAAAGAAAAACTAGATTTTGAAAATGCACTAAATTCTCAAACAGTTAATTATAATGAAAAAGAAACTAATAAAAATCAAAAAATGAAAAAAATAAATGAAATAATTAATATTAATATTTGAGATCCACCTGAAACTGATTAAATTTAACACGACTTTTATTTATGTTATAAATACAAAATTTTAGAGTAGGATCCTAAATTTGTAAAACTATTTTTAATAAATCAGGCTTTTAGATAAAAGTCATTTTTTGCATTAAGTTAATTTTTTAGCCCTATTAAAATAGAGCACTATTTTTATTAACAAAAACTTACATAATAGACAATAAGAACAAAGTTAAATATTAAAACTATTCATTTAAAACACTCTCCTTTTTAAAAATCATAGGTTTTAATAAATAAGAGGTGTTTTTTAATGAAAGAGAAGTTTTTATCAATTGGAATAGATCCTTCAGGAATTGGTAAAACTGGAATTATTATGAAAAGCTATAATTCAATTTATCCGAAATCTTGGAAGATACAAATTGAAGCTGATTATCCAATTGAAGCTTTTGAAAAAATAATTGCTTGAATTCAAAATACTAAAAAAAATACCTCAGTTGAAGATTTTGAAATAAAACACGTTGCTGTCGAGTTATTACATAATGGTGAAGAGAAATTTAGAGAAGTTAAAGCAACACGTGAATTAATTGGTCTTTTAAGATATCATTTTAAGCAAAAATTTTGTGGTCACTATCCAAAAGATAAAAATATTGAAGCTAAAAAAGAGATGATTAAAAAATATGGTGGAAAAAATAATCATTGAATAGATGCTTATTGTATCTTACAAGCACATTTTAAAGAACAAAAATTAAATTTGAAAACACAAAATTATAAATGAGAGGAAACTAACTATGGCATTAAAAAAAATAAGTAAGCATGAACTTAAAGCAATTATTGAAGTTACTGGAAGAATATCATATATTGATTTTAAAACTGAATTACATGATGGAATAGAAGAAGAAATACTAGAATTAAGAATAAAATGAAGTAACTGCATAATTTTTGTATATGAAAGAAACCTTTCTATGATTAAACAACTACAAAAATACAAAGAAAATGATGTTGTTTTATTAAAGGGGTATTTTTTTGCTCGTTGATTTCCAGGTGCAAAAAGTTCTCTTCCTATAATTGAAAAAGTAATTGAACATAATCGTCTGGGGGTATTGACAAATTAAAAAAAGTTGCTATGTATAAGTACATAAGTTTTAGAAAGAAGAAAATTACATGAAAAGAAAAATTATTAAAATTGATGAAAATGGTAATGAAATTAAAAATGAAGATGGATCTTTTGAATTTGAAGAAATAGAATTTCCTGATACAAAAGCAGAACTTGAGCAAAAAGCATCTATAGTTCCAGAACCAGAAAAAATAAATTCTGAAGAAATAGTAAAACAAGCTACTGAACAAGTTCTAAAATCCTTAAATATTTCAGAACCACTTCCAAATATTGAATCAAAACCGAAAGAATATGAAGATAGTGTTGTTTCAAATCCAGGGTTTAATCCAGCTCTAATGAAGAAAGTAGGTAATTAATTATGGCATATACAACTGATCAATTAAAAACATATTGAAGTGAAAATTGAAGATTTGATAACTTTTTAGGATTATCAAAACTAGCAGTTTTATTTCCAAATGAATTAAGACAAGAAGGGGCTCAAATGAACTCTATTGTTAAAATTCCAGTTATGACTGAAGCTGTAACACAAAATGATTGAAGTCAAGAAACTGGATTTGTTGAAAATAACTCTCATGAAAAAATAGTTGAAATGAAATTAAGTGAAAACTTTACATCTTATACAAAAATAGCTGCAGTAAATATTCCAGGTCCTAATTGAGCTGCAAATAAAATGATGGTTATTGAAAGACAAGAAGCAAAAGCGTATGACGATCATGCTTTAAAAACAATTTATAATGGAGTAAAAGAAACTATTCCTTTTCAAGAAGTTACTAAAGATAATTTTATTGAAGTATTTAAAAAGATTGAAAAACAAGCTAAAAAAGATAAATGATTAATTAGTGATGGTTTATTATTGATTTCACCAAAAATAGCTACTTTAATAGCTAATTCAAAATTAAATCAATTAACTCAAAGTTTAGAAAATACATCAATAATTATTAATACAATATTAAATAAATATAATTGTGTTGAATGTGATGTTGATGATTATGGATATGACATTGTAGCATTATTACCTAGTGCATATGTTTGAGCATCATATGTTGAAACTCCACTACAATCAGGAGAATATACACAAGGACCATACTATGGACAAATATTTACTGTAATTAACAAATGATACAATGGTGAAATTATTCAAGCAGATAAAATTTTAGGATTTAAAAATGCTGATACCCCCACTCAACCTACAAATCCCAATATTGAAAATTAATAATGCCAAGAAAAATTCAACCTAATCAAGTTGTTACTTATAAAAAGAAAATAACTTACAGAGAACCTAATAATTCTAGTTTTTGATTAGAATTATTAAAAGTATTTGGAATTCAAGTTTTAGCCGTTCTTGCAGGATCATTAACAGCTGGAATTGGTACTGCAATAGTTGAAGGTTTGGGTTTTACTTCAGTTGGTATAGCTTTAACAAGTTCATTAATTCAAACTTCTATTAATTTTGCAATTACTGAAACTTTTGATTCTATTAATGGTAATTTATCTACTAAAAATACATTAATGAATTTACTTTTTTCAATTACAGGTTTTGGTCAATTAGGAAGAGCTTTTAAATACGATAAGTTGCTTAAGGTTTTAAATGAAAACAACCTTTTAAAATCATTTAAAATTCAAAGTCAGGTTAAAAATTTTTATGAGATTAAAACAGCATTAGCATTTAAAAAAATAATTTTAGATGATAAAACAGTTTTAACTTTTGGAAAAACAGTAACTGACGTAGAAATATTACATTCAATTGCAATAGTTTCTACATCTGAAATGAAAAAATCTATAAAATCTTTTACTTCAGAAGAAATTAAAAAATTTATAGAAATTCAAAGGACTTTATATAAAATAAGTCCTGAATTAGTTAAAAGTGTTAAAAATATAAATATATCTAAATATAATAACTATTTTAAACAAAAATCTGGTTACTCTATAAATGAATTTTTTAAAGCAGATGATTTAAAAGCTAGTGTAATAATAGAAACCTTATCTAAGACAAATTTAGGTTCTTCAACATTAATTGAATTTAGCATGTTAAGACTTAGATCTAAATTTCAAAGAACTTTAATTGAACAATTTAAACAGTTTAAAAAAAGTGCTAAAAAAATAGTTGATAAATGAAATCCATTTAAGATTATTCAAAAAACTATAAATGAGATTTTAGATTCTATTAAGAAAAGTATTAGTAAAATTACAAGTAAAGTAAATGTTTATATTGCAAAATTAAATAAAGCAAGCTCAAATTTACTTAAAAAGTATAATTTGATACCATGTCAAGCTGAATCATTTCTATTAGGTTTTAGATTTACACCTAGTGGCATATCAGGACAAGGATATTGTGAAATTTATAAGAAACCCTATGTTTGAAAAAAAACACCAGGAAGAATTAGTAACTATTCAAAAGTAATAGTTTTTACAGATATAACTACAATTGAAAAATTTGCTTTAGCAAAAGATCAAAATTTATTTTATAAAGAAAATTGAGAACTTGGTAGAGAATATAAACAAGCAGATATGAAAGTGCTTATGTTACTATCTCCAACATTGAGTAAAATTTACAAAAACTTTAACAGAACTTTAAAGAAAATTGAGGTTATTAGAAATTTAGTTGAAACAAATTTTGTTTCAAATTTAAAAAATTATTCAAAAACAAAATTAAGAAATTTATATAGTTCAAATTTAAAAAGAATGGCACAATTTCCTTTTAAAAAAATAACTGGTTTAAATATATTTTCATCAAATTTAGCAGATTTAATAATAAACCATCAGACAAGTCAAAAGGCATTATTTAATAATACTGTTAGAAAAAACGTTATGAAAAAAGTTAGAAAAGTGAGGGTGATTGCTTAATGTTTAAATTATGAGATTGTACATCATATGATGATTATTTAAAGAATTGACCTTCAATAGCTAATAAATTTGATACACTAACAAATTATCAAAAAAAACTTGGTTATAAAGATGCAAAGGATTTTTTTGAAAAAAATGCATTTGCTGCACAAGAACTTGCAAATAACAGAGTCGGAAACATTTTAGAGCGATTATTTTCTACTTCAGACTTACATGTTAATACACAAGAAGAATTAAAAAAATTTACTTATAAAGCTATAGATTATTTAAGAATGAATGATTTAATTGTTTATCAAAATACACGTACGTCACAAACTAGTTATAATAATGGTAGAAGTGATAGTTTACAAGCACCAACCTATAGTTCAATGGAATCATTAGTTGGTAGTTCAGCATGAAGAAGTTGAACCTTAGCAAACATTGAAAAGTTATATTTAATGTATTGTAATGAAAATGATATTCCTTTCTTATTAGATCCAGAGCAATTTTACAATAAAAAAGAAATAAATAATTTTTTAGCAGAATTAGATAATTCAATTCAAAATGAACATAATTACACAACTATTGAAGTTGAAAAATTACAAAAACAAATTAATAACAAACAAAATATTGAAAATCAGATTTTATTACAACAACAAACTGATGAAGATGGTAATGTAACAGGAGAGATTGAAAAATTAGGTTATTTTGACGAAGTATTAATTCAATCTTTTAGACCTAATAACACTATTGTAGATACAACAGAGGGTAAAAAAAGAGCAGTTATAAATTTAAATGAGACAATTGGAGAAATGATAAATGCTACTGTTTATCAAAATACTAGTGAAACAGACAAAATTAATGCCATGGGAAGAATTTGAGCTTGAGGAATAGAAAATACTATTAAAAAACTTGAAGAGAGTTTAATAGAAAAAATTAAATTAAGTATTAATAAAATTGATGAAAAAAAATTAAATATTATTGATCAATTAGTTATAAAAGAAATTGATGTTCAAGAAGATAAAATATATGAAGTTTTAGGAAAATTAAATCCTGAACAAATTGTTGGAGTTTTTTTTATAAAAGATAGTAATGAATACTATTTAAAATTTAATAGTATGAATATTCCATCCTCTTCTCTTTTGACAAGCAAAAATTTATTCTTTTCAAGCGTTCGTCCTATGACTATAGAAACGGTATGAATTTTTTATCAACATATCAAAGGACAATTTTTAGTAAATGAGATGAGTTGACAAGAAACAAACATTGCGAATGGAGAACGAACAAATAAATATCTTCCTGATGTTATAAAAATTAAATATTGAGATAAAAAAGAAAGTCAATTGCAAAAAATAAATTTTACAGTACCTCATTGAGAAAAAATGCAACAAGAATCTAAAGAAATTCAAAGAAAAAAAAGAGAATTAAATGAATTTGTTAAGAAAAAAGATATTCAGCCTATTGAACAAAATTTAAAGCAAATTAAACCAGTTGTTGAAACTTTAAAAGCTAAAGAAGATTATCGAATGAAAAAATTAGGATTAGATCCAAAAGATAAATATTGAGAGGATAATGGCAATGAATAAAATAGAAAAACCAGAATTTAGATGATATTTTGGATTACCACTTGCGAAATTATGAAATAAAGGAGCAAAAGATTATTATAAAGATAGAGAAAGATATGATTTATCATTTTTAAAAGAAAGTGAAAAAATTAGATATAATCAAGGAAAAATGATTTACTCTATAGATGCATTAGTATTTTTTATATTAACTTCATTATGAAGTGCTTTACCACAATTTATAGAATTACCTAATTTACTTACATTTATGAAATTAGGAATGGAAAATGTATCTTGACAATCTAATTGAGCAGGAGCAATTATGCTTACAATAGTTCCTGGTAGTTCAAGTTGATTAATTCACAAAGTACCTACATTTTTTCCAATGAAAAAAGTAAGAATTGCAATTGACAGTATTTTAAAAATATTGCCAATTATTTTATTAATATTATTTTATTATTTAATAAATACAGAAATGAAATATAAGTCTTATAAAAAATTAGAAAGAGAAAAATTATTAGCAGAAGTTATAGGGCAAAATACTGAATAGTATTTTTGACCCAGAAAGGAAAAATTAAAAAATGTTTAAATATTTAATAAAAAATCCAAAAAGAATTGTTAGAAATTTAACAATAATTTTAATAGGTTTTGTTGTAGCGTTACTTTTATTTACTGGAATTGCATTCTTTTTTGAATCTAAAATTAAGTCAATCCCATTATTTGTAATCGTTGGAGCAACAGGAATCGGCTTATTAATTGCAATATTTTTAACAATAGCTATATTAGGTTATTTTGCAAATATACGTGATGCAGGTTTAAGAAGAAGATATCAATCAGAAGTTAATTCTATTGATACATCAAAAATTGCTGAAGCAAATGGTATTATTAATCCAGAAATTATTAACACAACACGTAATGCTAAAGATATCAAAAAAGAATTAGTTAATCTACAAGTTGAGCTTTATCATGCACAAGAACGTGATAAAAACTTAAAATTAGCTAAAAAATTTTAAAAGATAACCCACTTTAGTGGGTCTTTTTTGATATAAAGTTATTGCAATGTCTATGGTATATGTTTAAAAGAAAATTAAAAAGTTAGTACAATAGCTTTAAAATTTGGAATTAATAGAAATACTATTAAATCTTGAATAAGAAGTTATAAATTTGGAAAATTAAATACTAAAGTTGGAAGACCACCAGGAAGTGAAGAAGATTTACTTGAATTTTGAAAAAATAAGTGTGAATTTATGAAAAAAGTCTCTTGCTTCTGTAAAGAAAAAATAAGAAAAAAAATTGAAATCATTAATAAATGAAGAAAAAAATATAAGATTAATTTATTACTTGAAGCACTTGAAGTAAAAAGATCAACTTGATTAAAGTACAGAAATTTTGAATTTATAAAATCAAAACAGTTTAAAAAAGATATTAAATTTATTGAAAAAGTTAAACAAGTATTTTTATGATCAAGATGCCAATTTGGTTATCGAAGAATAGCTAAATATTTATGAATATTAATAAATATAAAAGCATCAGAAACTAAAGTTAAAAGAATTATGAAAATAGCTAAATTAAAATCTAAATATGCAATAAGAGCAGAACGTAGAATGAAAAGAAGAGCAAGCATTAAAAATAATCCAAGATTTAAATCAATTGACCATGTTAATCGTCAATTTAATAAATGGACTGCAGAAAATCAATGTTGATATACAGATATCAGTGTACACGTTTATAAGGGTAACAAATTTTACCAATCTACAATTATAGATGCTTATACTTTAAATATTATTGATTATAAATTAAGTATGAAAGAAGATACAAATTTAGTAATTTCTAATTTGGAAGATGCATTGAAAAAAACAAAAAATCCGAATGAAATAATAATTCATTCGGATAACGGACTTCAATACTTTTCAAAACTCTTCATAGAAAAATGTAAAAGTACCAATTTAATTATATCAAAAGGAAACGCATATACATGTGCAGATAATGTAATAATTGAAATTTTTCATTCACATTTGAAAAAAGGTACTATACACAATAATGATTATGAGTCTGTTGAAGAATATTGAAAAGATGTTGAAGAATGAAATGAATGGTATATACAATATAAGAATCTAGAAAATAGCTGTAGTATTTATTAAAAAACTTTAAAAAAACAAAAAAATTATTAAATTATTGAAAAAAAATTCAAAACCATTGCAAATAAAAACAAAACCTGGTTTTGTAATTTTTTACGTTACTTTGAAATTTATGTGCTATTATAAATTTAACGAATGGTTTTGGTTTTAATTTAATGATTACCAATTTAAAACTCTGTCTAAATGATGAAGATATTTTAACTTTAAAGCAAGATTGAAAATTTAAAAAGTTGCTCTTATCAGATAAAGAAGAACTAAAAAGTTTTTTAATAAATGATCAATTTAATTTTTTAAAGTGAAGCCAAATTAGAAATAATTATAAAGTTATTCAAAACCATTTTTTAGATACTTTTTTAAGTAATAGGGAAATAACTGAATATCAAAAAACTAATAGTTATAAATTTGCAATAGCTATGGGATATGCTGATTTTGTTGGACCTAGTATTAAAATAGGTACAGGTGAGTTAACATATAATCATCAAATGACTGATTTTAAGTTCGCGATTTCTTATTCAATGAACGGAATAACTGATGAGAATTATAAAACTCTTGTAGACTTTTCATTTAATTTATTTGAAGTCTACAAAAAGCTTTATCTGCCAGTAGAATAAAAAAGAGAAAATAATTTTAAATATTATTTTGATATGACATTTGATAAAAATAATGAAAATCTTTGAATAAGAGATAATAAAGGTTTACATCCATGGGGGATTAATAATTTAAATAATTTTGAAATTAATAATTTATTAAAAAATTTTAGTTAGGGTTACTATATTAAGAAATTAAAATTATTAAATGAGTTAAAAATATATAATAAAACATTAATAGATGAGAATATATACTTCTCATTGAAATATATTAATGAATCTCAAAAAAATAAATATGCCTATATAAATAATAGAATAGGTAATTCATATTTTTGATTAATTCGTAGTATAAATAATAATAATGGGGGAGCAAGTGAAACTCCTTTAGAAAATATGGATTTTATAACTTTAAATTTATTTGGAATTATTAAAGTTAAATTTAAATTTAGTAGCTATATAACTTTATATGGTAATTATGTATTTTTTTAAATAATTTTTATATGAATTAAAAAAAAATAATACAAATCTCAATCTTTGTATATAACTTTTGCAATATTAAATATTATTTGATTTATCTTAATTTATATATTAACTTTTGCTTTATGAAGAAAAACATAATAAGGAGAAATAACAGGAATTAATCTTTCATTTATTATATTTGATATCATATCATTTGTTTTATTATTAATTTTTGATAAAAATTGTAAATTTAAATTAATTAAAGAATAATTTTTTAAAATAGGGGAGTTAAATATAAAATAAAAGAGAAAATTCTATTTTCTCTTTTATTTTTGAATATTTTTAATATTACTATTTTGATTTAATTTTACTATTTGAACTGTCTTTTTTAAGATTAGTTATATTTCTACTATTTGTAGTTATTTTTTTGTCTTATTATTAGATTCTAGTTTTTCAAGAATACCAACTTGTTTTAAAGCTTCTTTTACAGCAATTTGAATTAATTCTTCTGCTTCTTCTTGAGAAAAGATTTTTACAGAAGCTTCTTTTTTTGTTGAATTAACTTCCTTTTTTTCTAAAACAATATTTTTAACTTTAGTATTATTTAATTTTAATTATTTTGAGACTTTAGAAGGTCTATTATCTTTTAAAGTAGTATTATCTTGCTTTTCACCAGTTTTTGCTCTCTGAGGGGCTTTAAAATTTTCTTGTGGATTATCTTTTTGATGATTTTTTGCGTTTTTAATAATGTTTTCAAGTCCTGTTTCTTCAACATTGCTTATTTGTGAATTATTAGAAGTAGGGGAAGAAGAGGGGGATTGATTCATTTTTGCTCTTAAAGCAGCCATTCTATCTCCTATTTCTTCTTCACTTGGTGGAGTTTTATTTTCCACATCATTTTTAGCTAAAGCTTTTTTTTCTGCTTTAATTTTTTTCTTAGCTTTGGATAAAATATCTCCTAAAGTACTTTTTTTATTTTTTCTTTTTGATTGTTCTTTTGCAAGTTCTTCTTCTGTTTGAGTTCCATGAAGTCTTCTAACTTTAGCACTAAGATCATCTTCAATTGTTTTGTTTTTTTCAAATACATTTTGTAATTCACAAACATGTATTTGAAAATGAGTAGGGCAAAACTTTGGTGCAAATCCTGACATAGAACCTCCTAAAATTATATATATTTTAATAATGATAAAATAATTTTAACATTATAGAGTATTTAAAATAAATAAATATACATATATTTTTCAAATAGTGTATATTGCAATATGCACTATTTTATTTTTTCAAAGATATTATTACAATCCATACACATTATTTTTAATGGTCTTTCAGTTACTCCAAGATTACTTCCTATATGACCGTTATTCTTATTTACAAAGTCATTTAAAAATTTTCTAATATCTTGTGCTAATTCTGTTAAATTTTCATTATCTTTTATATTATATAGTTATTTAAAATTAGTTATTTGTGATAATTTCATTTATTTTACCATTTATATTTTACAATATTGAGAATAAAAAACCCAATTAATTTAGGTTTATTACTATTTTTCTTGTATTCAGTTTTTCTGAGTTTTTTTGTTCTTTTATTAGAAAACTTAGAAAAAATATTCATATTCCTAAAAACAATACAGTAAATGAACATGATATATATCATTTCTTTTTTTCTATACATTCAAAAGTCTACAAGTAATAGATTAAATTATTAAAAAATCTATTGTTGAAGGTGCTTTTTAATTATTATTAACTTTACATTTTTATTATATTAAAAATTTGTAGTTTCATTATTATCTAAAAATTTTTTTAATTCTCCTTCAAGATTTGTTAATTTTTCTTTTGCCTCTTTAATTAATTCTGTTCCTTTTTTAAATAATTCAATTGATTCTTCCATTGAAGTATTTGAATCATTTAATTTATCAGATATATTTTTTACTTCATTTAATAAGTCATTAAAGTTTTTTCTATTAATATTTTTAATTTTCCTCTTCTAATTTAAATTTAACTTCTCCATCATTTAAGATAGCTGTAATTGATTTATTTTTTATTATATTTTTTTTAGATCTAATTATTTGATTATTCTGTTTCAAAATTGAGTAGCCATTAGACAAAGGTAAATATGGATTTTGCAAATTAATTTTCTCTTCATAGTTTTTTAAATTCTCTAAATTTTTATTTAATTTATTATTTAAATTTATTTTTCAGTTTTGAATACTATTTTTAAAATTATTATTCATAATAATTATTTTATTACTAATTAATGAAGTAAATAAATTTGAAATATTTTTAAAATTATTATT